>CALKWH010000320.1 GCA_938004375.1 uncultured Pseudomonadota bacterium | reverse complement strand
CCCTCGGTGGAAGGGCGCCAACCCTCTCCCCCGGGTAGGCGCTGCGCGCCAACCCGGGGCTTCATCTCGGGCATCGCCTCCGGCGAAAAGATGAAGACGCCTCTCCCTCCCATACCCCGGCAGGGGTTCATCACATGATGCCAATAATTTTTTCCAATTTCTCAACAAATCTCCGCAACCCAACCTGACCCTTCTCGATAGTGGACCCGGAGGCCCCAATGTCCCATTCGTTCTCCTGCGTGTATCTCCACATCGTCTTTTCCACTTCGAAGAGAATGAGCTTCTTCCAGCCTCAGGATCTGCGGGAAGCGATGCACGCCCATGTGGGCAGCATCGTCCGCGGCCTCGAGTGCGAACCTATCGAGGTCGGAGGTCCGGCGGATCACCTTCACATCCTCCTGAAAATGGGCCGGACCCACCACATCGGCGCCGTCGTAAAGGAAATCAAACGACGCTCCTCGATCTGGACCAACGAAAGTGCCTTCACGAACGCCAGGTTCTCCTGGCAGAAAGGGTACGCGGCCTTCTCGGTCAGCGAGTCCATGGTGGGCGTCGTCCGAGACTACATCCGAAATCAATGGGAACACCACCGACGCCAAAGCTTCCAAGAGGAATTCACTGTATTACTTCACAAACACGGCATCCCCATCCTCGATGTCCCCACCTGGGATTGACTCCCCTCGTACCCTTGCACAACGGACCGACTTTCACTAAAGTCACCGCACTTCAGGAGCTCCGTCATGTCCACGCCCAAGACCATCTCTTTCGTCATCGAGCTGCTCAAGCAACTTCCGCTGCGTCAGAACGAGCGCATCCAGGGAGGTCCGTTCCGCCTCCCGATGTGGGTCAGCGGGGAAGACGACGAAGACGATGACCTCGACGAAGACCTTGTGCTCGACGACGAAGACGAGCCGCCCTATCGTCCCTGGGCGTGCATCTGGCTCAACGTCCGCGGTCGTCAGGCCAGCGAACCTGCCATGGACCGGCGGGAGCCGCCTGACCACGCAGACGTGCTGAAGTCGCTGGTGCGGTTCGCCTGCGACCGGAAAAAGTGCGGCTTTCGCCCGGGGACCGTCGAGGTCCGCGATCCCGCGCTGGCTGCGTATCTTCAGGAGCAGTTGGGCAACGCGGGCATCCAGGTGAAGTGCTGCAGCCGGCGGCCGGAGTTCGACGCCTTCGTCGCCGATATGACCCGCGAGCTCCACGATGGCCCGCTGCCGCCCGACGCCCTGTCGGTCAAGGGCGTGACCTTGGAAATGATGCGCGCCTTCGCCGAAGCCGCCGCCGAGTACTTCGACGCCGACCTGCACCTGCACCTGACCGATGAGGATCTGATCCGCGTCGAGGCCCCGGTGATCGACAATCAGTTGCGGCATTTCACGGTGCTCGGGCACTACCAGAGCGAGCTCGGGCTGGCCTTCTTCGACTCCGTGGCCACCTTCGAGCGCGTCACCTTCGAGCAGGACCCGGAATTCCTCATGAGCCGTTCCCCCTGGATGGTGACTTTCGACTCCATCGAAGAGCTGCCCTTGGGCGACTCCGACCTCTGGCTGGACCACGGCTTCCCGGTGGCCGACCCGGACGCCTATCCCCTGGCCATTCGTCCCCTGGCCAAAGGCGGGGTCCAACGCCCCAACCCGCAGCAGCTCGCGGCCCTCGAAGGCCTGCTGCGCGCGCTGGCCCACACGACCGTAGAAGAGCTCGACGCGGGCCGCTGGACCAAGACCGTCTCCACCAGCGCCGGTCAGAAGACGTTCACGCTGGTCCTGCCGGACCTGGTCCAGGACCCCGGGAACAAGCCCGCGAAAGCCCCCGGCCCGAACCCGTTCAACTTCGAGAAGTTCCACCTCGACCTCCAGCAGATGCTCGCCGGCCAGAGCTTCGAGAACCTCGAGCAGATTAATGCCTTCCTGGACACCAACGTCACGGGCAAGGTCGTTCCCCCGCGCCAGGCCACGACCCCGCTGGAGCAGGCGCAGGACCTCTGCTACGAGGCGCAGAATGCCCGCGGACGCCGGCGCCTTCTCCTGGCCAAAAAGGCCCAGGCGCTCTCACCGGACTGCTCCGACGCCTACCTGCTGCAGGCCGAGTGGTGCGAGCTCGCCCGCGATCGCCTCCCCTGGCTCGAGCAGGCCGTCGCCGCCGGCGAGCGCCAACTGGGCGCGGACTTCTTCGCGCAGAACGCCGGCCACTTCTGGGGGATCACCGAGACCCGCCCCTACATGCGGGCCAGGCTGGAGCTGGCGATGACGCTCAACAACCTCGGACGCCACGACGAGGCTGCCGGGCACTTTCGCGAGCTGCTGCGGCTGAACCCCGATGACAACCTGGGCGTGCGGGAGCCGCTGCTGGCGCTCCTGCTGCGTCGCAACGAGACCCGGGAGGCCGAGGCCCTGCTTGAACAGCACAAGGAGCCCGACATGGCCATCTGGGCCTACGGCCGCGCGCTGTTGACCTTCATGCAGAAGGGGCCCACCCCCACCGCGAAGAAGCAGGCGAAGGCGGCCCTCGCCGTCAATCCCAAGGTCGCCCAGATCTGGTTCAGAGAAATCCCACCGCCACCCTTGCCCAACACCTACAGTACGGGGTCAACCGAGGAGGCCGCCCACTGCGCGTTCACGCTCGGCCTCGCCTGGCGAGACACCCCCGGCGCGATGGACTGGCTGCGCCAACTGCGCTGACGCCTTTCCCCGGGTAGGTCGTCGCTGCGCGCCGGCCAACCCGGGGCTTCATCTCGGGCATCGCCTCCGGCGAAAAGGGGAGGAAGACGCCGCGCATCCTCTCCCATATGGACTGCGGTCACCTGGGACCGCAATTTCTTCCCCGGCCGGGCGACCGGGGACCGGTCGCTCCGCCGGGGTTCCATCTCGACCATCGCCTCCGGCGAAAAGAGAACACGCACCCGCACCCTCCCATACCCCTCAGACCCCCAACAGGCGGCGCTCGAGCAACGTCTGAAAATCCCGACGGCCGTCCGAGATCACGAACACCACGACCCGCGCCTCGAAGACCCGGTAGATCAGCCTGTACGGTTTAAAGAATACTTCTCGATACTCGAAGATGCCCAGCTCGGCCAGCTCGCGCACGGGCGCGACACGCGCCGGCAGTTCACCCAACCCCTCCAGCTTTCGGCCGATCCGGGCGAGCACCCGGTCCGCCGCCACCGGTCCGTCGCCGGCTTCGAGGTACCCGATCAACTCCTCCAGATCCTTCGCCGCGTCTTCGGTGAGCACCACCTCGAGGCTCATCGCTCCGATCCCCGTCGCGTCAGGCGCCCGACCACCTCGGACACCGGCGAGACACGACCATCCTCGACCTGCCGCATGCCCAACGCCAGGATCTTGAGCAGCGCCATGGTCTCCCGCGTCCGCTCCCAGGAGGCGAGGTCCATCAACACGACCTTGGCCTCGCCGTTCTGCGTGATGATCATGGGCTCCTGGCCCTTGCCCATCTCCCGCACGACCTCGGCCGCGTGGGTCTTGAGATAACTGATGGGCCTGATCTGATTGGACAACTTCATGGCGCCCTCCTCGAGTCGGACTTTTTATAGTCCACAAACCGGTCGCCGTCAACCGGCGACGCGCCACCACCAACCCCAGCCCGATCAGCAGCAGCGCCAGGTGACTCCCACTATGGACTGCGGTGGCTTGCCACCGCGTCTTCCCGCCCTCGCCCCGCACGCCCGGCGCGGCCGTGCACCCGAACCAGCTCGCGTCCCCGTCCAGCTCCCGGCGCAGCGTCCCTTCCACGGTCACGCGCACGATCGCCAGCCCATAGTGTCCTTGGGCAGGAACTTCAAGGAACTGCAAGTCCATTCGGGTGACGTTCAAACCGCTGAGGTGGATACTCTCGGATCGGGCACAGAGCGGACGTATACGAAGTCGGGATCAATATCGACGCCGTTCATCCATTCGACGGTATCGAACGAGATCCGGGCGGTGGCGAACACGCAGGGCTCCGCGATCCGGCGAAAGACCCCGGTCGACAACCATGGCCGCATGTCGAGCACACGGCGCTCACCGTTGGCGTAATGTATCCTGAGAAGGAAATCGGGTTCGACCTGGAGTTCGAGGATCGCCGGCGACATGGCCTGACTCACTGCAGTGGCGCGATCCGGAAAGGTTCCTCCCCGGACATCACGAGCGCCCAATCGGCCAGCAGTTCTTCCTGGTGCAGCTCGGCCCAGGCGAGCGCGAGCCGTAATTGTTTCCGAGGCAGGTTTCCATCAATCGTTTCGCAGGTCTGGATGTTGATGCGAGCCTTGAATTCTCCGTAATAGACGTGGAAATGGGGAGGCGGATGCTCATCGGGAGCGTAGTACATCCTGACAATCAATCCGAAGAACATTGAAATAGTCGGCATGGAGAACAGGCTCTCAAGACGCGCCGGCGGCCGCGCGTCATTACTTGGTTGATAGTGGTATTCAAGCAACGAGTCAAGTCATAGCTGCCTTGGGGTTTTCATCGATGCCGCCGGCGGCGCGCCACCACCAACCCCAACCCGATCAGCAGCAGCGTAAACGATCTCCAATATGGAGTGCGGCGACCCGACCGTCTTCGGTCGGCCGGCGCCGCATCAAACCGCTGCCGCCCCGCACCCCCGGCGCGGCCGTGCACCCGAACAGCCCCCCGTCCCCGTCCA
>CALKWH010000319.1 GCA_938004375.1 uncultured Pseudomonadota bacterium | reverse complement strand
TCGAGGCCGTCGAAGAGCTCGGTGGCGCCGGGATGGACGTTGTCGCGGGTGTCGTCGCAGTGGTAGTGGCGGGCGTAGTGGCTGGCGGGGGTGCTGCAGGCCGTGATCGGGGGCGCCAGGGCGTCGCCATAGTTGTCGCCGTCAGTGTCGGGATAGAACGCGGTCTTCACACCCTCGTCGGTCTCGGTATCGCAGTCGTTGTCGAGGCCGTCGCAAGAGGCCTCGACCGCCTCGTATCCGGCGTTCCAGGCGAGGTAGTCGGCGTAGGTGCAGTCGACCCAGCCGGCGGTGCCCTGACAAGACATGAGGGCGCCGGCACACACGCCGTCCTGCTTCGTGCAGGGGGGCGCGGTGAGGCCGTCGTCCACGGTACCGGTGCAGTCGTCGTCGCGGCCGTTGCAGAGCTCGGTGGCGCCGGGGTGGACGTCGTTGCGGGTGTCATCGCAGTCGGTGTGGTCGATGACGTGGTCCGCGGGCGCGCTGCAGGCCAGAACCGCGGTGGCGCCGGCGTCGCCGAAGGTGTCGCCGTCGGCGTCGGGATAGAAGGCGAGCTGGCCGGCCTCGTCGGTCTCGGCGTCGCAGTCGTTGTTCAGGCCGTCGCAGGTGGCCTCGACGGGCTCGTAGGCGGCGTTCCAGGCGAGGTAGGCCGCGTCGTCGCAGTCGAGCCAGCCGGCGGCGCCCTGGCAGGTCATGAGGGCGCCGGCGCACACGCCGTCCTGGCGAGAGCACGGGGGCGCGGTGAGACCGTCGTCCCCGGCCCCGTCGCAGTCGTTGTCGAGGCCGTCGCAGGTGGTCTCGACGGACTCGTAGGCGGCGCTCCAGGCGAGGTAGGCCGCGTCGTCGCAGTCGAGCCAGCCGGCGGCGCCCTGGCAGCTCATGAGGGCGCCGGCGCACACGCCGTCCTGGCGGGAGCACGGGGGCGCGGCCAGGTCTTCGTCGACCGTGCCGTCGCAGTCGTCGTCGAGGCCGTCGCAGCGCTCGTCGGCCCCAGGATGCACGGCGTCGTCGGCGTCGTCGCAGTCGTCGTGGGAGGGGACGTGGCCGGCGGGTGCCGTGCACGCGGGCACGGGGGCGGCGTCGGCTGCGCCGTGGCCGTCGGCGTCGGCGTCGGGATAGAAGTCGGTGGTGACGCCGTCGTCGGGAGTGCCGTCGCAGTCGTTGTCGAGGCCGTCACAAAGCTCGTCGACGGGTTCGACGTTGCCCGAGCAGGTGGTGCCGGCGCCGTCCGTGGCGCAGACGGTGACGCCGAAGGCGCACTCGCCCTCGTCGGTGGTCCCGCACGGCGCGCCCAGGTCGAAGCCCTCGTCCTCGGCGCCGTCGCAGTCGTTGTCGCGTCTGTCGCAGGTGGTTTCTTCGGCCTCGTGTCCGGGGATGGCCGCGTAGTCGGGCTCCTGCCAGCCCCAGGCGCCGTCAGCGTCCTGTCCGCACACCTTCACGGCGCCGGCGCACACGCCCTCCTGCACGTCGGCCGGGGGCGCAGCCCCTTCGCACATGTCCGCGGGATCGATCTTCCAGCGTCCGTCCGGTTCCCAGCACCCTCCGAGGCCTGCGGTTCCCGCGCTTAGGATGAAAATCAAGAAGATATGAAACGAATGCTGGCGGACCATGAGTTCCTCCCGCGCGATCTTCAGAGAAGCACGCGTGTGATCTACTGTAGCGAATGATCATCAATTGTCTAACAGTATATGGCGGGCGTAGTGGCGACTATTCCTTATAATCGAAATCGAAATCGAGTGACTCCAGGCCTCGAGGGCGCCTGACCCATCGTTTAGAAATCGAAGTACAAAAATTCCTTCGGGGTCGTGGAGTTCATGAACAGGAAGGAGACGAGCAGGAGCAGGACGACCTTCCACACGTTGGCGCGCGAAAAGGACAGGCGCTCGGTGAGCGCGCGGGAGTTCGGCAGGAACCAGACGGCGAGCAGCCCGAAGCCCAACAGGCCGAAGTACAACACCCGGTCGAAGGTGTGTACATGGTAGAACATGTTCATCGAGAAGAGCCCGGTGAGCCCGAACATGGCCTTGAACTGGCGCAAGGCCGACGGGAACGAGGTGGCGCGGAACAGGACCCAGGCCAGGTGGACGAACAGGAAGGTCAGGGCCCAGGACAGCAGGAAGGGGAGCCGCCGGCCGCTCGCTGAGAACAGGCGGTGGACGACGGTGGCCGCGCCGTGGCAGATGCCCCAGAGCACGAAGGTCCAGCCGGCTCCGTGCCACAGGCCGCCGAGCACGAACGTGATCATGAGGTTGCGCAGCGTCAGGAGCGTCCCTGCCCGGGAGCCTCCCAGCGGGATGTACAGGTAGTTGCTCAGCCATCGGGACAGGGTGATGTGCCAGCGGCGCCAGAACTCCTGGATGTTCCGGGACTTGTACGGGGACAGGAAGTTCTGCGGCAGCTCGATGTTGAACATCCGGGCCGCGCCCAGGCCCATATCGGTGTAGCCGGAGAAGTCGAAATACAGTTGCAGGGTGTAGGACAGGGTGGTGATCCAGGCCTCGAACAGCGAGAGCGGCGCGTTGGAGTCGAAGCCGAGGCCCACGAACAGAGCGAGGCTGTCGGCGATGACCACCTTCTTGAAAAGCCCGACGGTGAACAGGAACAGGCCGAAGGACAGGTGCTCCCAGTCGGCGGCACGGCGGCGCTCGTCCTCGAACTGGGGGATGACCTCGGCGTGATGTACGATGGGACCGGCGATCAGTTGCGGGAAGAAGGTGACGAACAGCAGGTAGTTCACCTCCTCGGTCTCTCGGGAAGTGCCCCGCCAGGAATCGACGAGGTAGGCGATCTGCTGGAACGTGAAGAAGGAGATGGCCAGCGGCAGGACGATCTCCATCAGATCGAAGCGGGCCGAGAGCAGGTGCTCGAGGTTCCCGACGAGGAAGTGAGTGTATTTGAAGAACCCCAGCACCGCGAGATTCAGGGCCACCCCGAGCACCAGCTCCCGGCGTCGGGCCGCCTGCGGGCGCCCCGAGCCCGGCATCAGGCGCAGGCCCAGGCGGAAGTTGACCAGGCAGGAGCCCAGGATCAGCGGTACATAGTGCCAGTTCCACCAGCCGTAAAAGACCAGCGAGGCGGCCACGAGCCACAACTTGGCCTGGTGGTGCGTGCCGCGTCGGGCGATCGTGAAATAGCCGAGCAGGGAGATCGGCAGGAACAGGAAGATGAAGGTGAACGAACTGAAAATCATGGGTGCGATAGGACGTTCGGCGAAGGTTCAGTTGGCCGGATGGGACGGGTTGGTCGGCTCGTCTTCGATGCTCGTGCCCAGGAGGACGCCCGAGGCCTCGAACCGGAGGTCCTCGAAGTTCAGGTTGGCCGTGTCCATGTCGCCGGCGTGGAAGCCGTCGTCGATGGGGGAGTTCACGGGCACCGGGCTCCCCACGCCGGTGCTGGAGGTGCGTTGGCCCTGCCAGGAGATGGAGGAGTCCCGCCGGCGGCCGGGCCGCTGACCCGCGACCACGGCGTCGTCGGAGATCCGCGGGGCGAGCATCTCGGCGTAGATGTCGACGAGGCGGCGGCGGGTCTGGGCTGCCGTGTACTCCTCGCGCACGGTCTCGTAGGCGAACTCGGCCATGTCCACGGCCTTCTCGGGGTTGTTCAGCACGTAGAGCAGGGCCCGGGACAACTCGACCGAGCTATCGGGCGCGTAGAGGCGGGCGAGCTCTCCGTCGGAGGTGACCTCGGTCACGTACGGCAGGCGCGGCGCCACCACGGGCGTGCGGCAGGCCATGTACTCGAGCAGGTTGAGGCAGTCCTCGCGCGGTACCGCGCCGGGTCCGGGTCCCCGGGGGCCGACCAGGGCGACGCGTCCGCGGCTGATACGAGATCGGAAGAGCACACGTCTGAACTCCAGTCACCGAATACGA
>CALKWH010000318.1 GCA_938004375.1 uncultured Pseudomonadota bacterium | reverse complement strand
ATCAGTTTGTTTGTAGCTTGTATGTATCTGTGTTTTTATTTATATTTTTTTTTTTTGTTTTTGTATTTTTGTTTGTTGTTTTTTTTTCAAGCAGAAGACGGCATACGATATGGTATTCGGGGACTGGAGTTCAGACGTGTGCTCTTCCGATCTGCTGCCGGTTCTGCCAGGCCGGCATGACCTACCGGCCGTTTCGCGAGCGCCCGCCGCGCGAGGTGTTCGACCAGGCGGCCCGCGCCCTGGGCGAGCTCGGCCAGCAGGAGATCGGCCTCACCGCCCTGTCCACCCTCGACTACACGGGCGTGGACACGCTCCTGACGAAGCTGGCCTGCGTCATCGGCGGCGCCGACGGCTCCCTGTCGGTGGCCTCCCTGCGGGCGTACAACCTCTCCGAGGCCGTGGTGGAGGCCCTGCGCACCGGGCGCGGCGGCGGGCTCACCTTCGCCCCCGAGGCGGCGACCGACCGCCTGCGCAACGTCATCAACAAGAACGTGACGACCCAGGACCTGCTGGCCACGGTGGCCTTCGTGGCCGCGAAGGGCTACAGCCGCATCAAGTTGTACTTCATGTGCGGGCTGCCCACCGAGACCGACGAGGACCTGCGCGCCATCGCCGAGCTGGGGCACCAGGTGCATCGCACCGCCCAGCGCGCCGCCGCCGGAAAGCCCCCCCGCGTCACGTGCTCGGTGTCGAACTTCGTCCCGAAGCCCCACACGCCCTTCGAGACCCTGGCCATGACGCCGGTGGCCGCGCTGCGCGATAAGCACCGCCTCATCGAGTCCTGCGCCAACCCCCGCGTCCTCTCCTTGCGCTTCCACAACCCCGTCGAGAGCGTGCTCGAGGCCGTGTTCTCCCGCGGCGACCGCACCCTGGGCCCCGTCATCCTGGCGGCCTATCGCGCCGGCGCCCGCTTCGACGGCTGGCGCGACCACTTCCGCCCGGACCTGTGGACCCGCGCCTTCCAGGAGTGCGCCGTGGACCCCGAGGCCTTCCTGGCCGCGCGCTCCTGGGACGAACCGACCCCGTGGGGACAAGTCGACTGCGGGGTCTCCCGCGCCTTCCTGAAGGCCGAGCACGCCCGCGCGCTGGCCGGAGAGCCCACGCCCCCCTGCCTGGTATTCGACGGCTCCGGCCGGGACCTGGTGTGTCACGGCTGCGGGGTGGGCTGCGACACCCGGACCGAGGCGGCCGCCAAGCGGGCGATCCTCGCGGAGATGGAGAGGGTCGACCTCCAGTCGCTTTCCGCCGGCCAGGGTGTCCAGACCTCGACGAGCCCCTGCCGCATCCTCCTGACCTATTCCAAGACGGGCCACGCGGTCTTCCTCTCGCACCTGGAGATGATCGATCACTTCCCCCGCATCCTGCGCGCCGCCGGTTTGGTCCCCCGCTACACCGAGGGCTTCCATCCCAAGCCGAAGATGACCTTCGGACCGGCCCTGGGCCACCGCACCGAGGGGGAGCGCGAGCTGCTCGAGGTCCACCTGGAACGCGAGCCCGGCGACCCGGCCGAGGTGCTCGCGCGGCTCAACGCCAGCACGGTGCGGGACCTCACGTTCACCTCCCTCGAGCGCCTGCCCCCGGACGCGCCCGGGCTGGCCCGGCGCATCACCCACGCGGTGGTCGCCATCCGCCTCCCCGCCGACGCCGTGGACCCGGCCGAACTGCGGTTCCGCGTCGCCGCGCTCCTTTCGTCCCCCACCCTGGAACTGACCCGCTCCCACCCGGGAAAGCCGGACCGCATCTTCGACGCGCGCCCGTCGCTCTCCCACCTCGAGGTCGAGGAGCTCGGCCCCCGGGTGACGCTGCGGATGCACATCCGCAACCTGACCACCTCCCAGATCCGCCCGCAGGACGTGCTGGCGCTGTGCGCCCCCGACGTGGAGCCCGCCGACGTGGTCCTCGTTCGCGAGGGCTTCTTGCTGGAGTCGCTCCCGCCCCGATAAGGGACACCCGCAAAAGGGCGCCCCGTCAGAGGGAACCTAATGACCGGATTGATCCCGTGAGGTGGGGAAGATCCTGATTTCGATTTCGATTTCGACCTGGATCCCGATCGACCGTTAATTCTTGATCAATTTCCTGAATATGTCGAAGCTCTTGACGCGGGTGCGGGTGTTCCACTTGGGATCGTCGCCGCGGACCTCGAAGGATTCGTCCTTGTAGCCGGGCAACTTGATCTCGACCTTCCAGATTTCCTGGGGCTTGTCGTAGGTCCGCGAGATGGTGGAGTTGCCGATCTTCTCGCCGTCGATGATGACGACCGCGCCCTTGGGATCGGTCTGGACCAGGATGCGACGCGGATAGGCGGCCAACTGCTTGTGGACGTCGGTCTTCTGCGTGAGCTTGGGGATAAACTCCGAGGCCGGAACGCCGTCGGGGTGCTCGAAGGCGATGGTGATGCCGCGGCCGGCCTTGTAGCAGAACGTGGCCGGGGTCTTTTCGGTCATCTTCTCGAGATTGATCGTGAGCGCGGCGCCGGACGGCACCGAGGTCACGGCGATGGCGAACTCGCCATCGGGGCAGGTCTTGTCCGGGGCCATGTCGGGCGGGGCGACGACCAGGGGCTCCATGGCCATCTCGGGCTCGGGCGCCATCTCGGGTTCCACCGGCGTGGCGTCCTTGACGGGTTCGGGCGCCATCTCGGGCTCCATGGCCATCTCGGGCTCGGGCGCCATCTCAGGCTCCATGGCCATCTCGGGCTCGGGCGCCATTTCAGGCTCCATGGCCATGTCCGGGGTCGTGGGCTGCTCGGTCCCGGCAGGCTTCTGGGCGTCCTTCTGGGAGGGCCGCAGGAACTTCCAGTAGTAGAATCCCCCCCCGGCCAGGGCCAGGAGGAGGATCACCAGCAAAATCCACATGCCGGCGCCGCTCTTGGTCTCTTCCTCGTAGACGCGCACGGGGACCTTCTTATCGGGCGCCTTGTCCCGGCCGCGATCCTTGACCACGGCGGCCGCGTCCTGTTCGGCTTTTGCGGGCTTCCCGGCGGCCGCCGGAGCAGCGCCGGTGCCGCCCTTGCCAGCCAGCAGCGCGTTGTCGATCTCGTCGAACAACTCCTTGTCATCAAGTTCCTTTTCGGCCTTGTGGGTGGGCTTGGCCTCCAGATGCGGATGAGGGATTTCTGGGCCGTCGGCCTCCTCGGCGGACATGGGCTTGGGCAGTCGCAGACCGCCCGTGTCCCCGTCCTCGTGGAGCACGGACTTGGAGGACATTTCCTTGAGCTCGGCCAGGACGTCGCTGACCTCGGAGGCCACCTGCGACTTCGCCTCGACCGGGCGCACGGCCGTGGGGAGATCATCTTCCTCTGGCTCGGGCGCCGACACCGGGGCGGACTCCTCGTTCTTGAGGGTCGACTTCAGGTCGAACGGCTCGCGGATCTCGCTCATGGGAAGGAGTGGAGCGGCCGCCTGGGGCAAGGGCGTGGCTTCCTCGTCCATGCTTTTCTTCGGCTCGGGCAGCGAGGGGACCTCGTCCATGGGACGGTCCAGATCCAGGGAGGCCCCGGCCTTCTGCAGGGGGGCATCGAGGTCCACGGGAGCGTCGAGGTCCAGCTTCGGGAGGGGCTTGGGCTGGGAGCCCGCAACCTCGCCGGACACCGCCTCGTCGTGGACGCTCTCGCGCAGGGCGTTGAGGACGTCCATGGAGGCGACCCGCGTCTTCTCCTGCTGCTGTCCGGGAGAGGTGACCTGGCCGGCCTCGGCCGGGCCATCGGACTCGCTGCCGGCGTCGCTGCCCTTGAGGGCGAGGATGCGCGTGAGGATGGAGATGCTCTCGTCGTCGAGGGAGTCGTAGCGCAGGCCCATGCCGGCCGGGGCGCCGCGGCGGGCGGGGTCGTGCTCCCGCGTCCAGACCACGGTGCCCATTCCCTTGAGCAGGGCGCCGCCGTTCTGCAACTTGAACTCGAAGTCCACCAGGGAACCCACGGAGAGGGGCTTCTTGGTCCGAACGAAGATCCCGCCCTGGCTGACGTAGACCCCGTAACGCTCGACGAATTCCTCCAAGGTGTCTGCCTTGAATTTGATGGTCAGTTTCACTGGCGTCGGCATCGAATCACCTTCACTCCACGGGACAGTATGAGCCGGCTCGCGCAAGCTGGCCCGGTTCGGAAGAATGTACCAAATCCGGGTCGAGACGGCCACATATTGGTTGAAAAATCAACCTAGACGGGCTTCTTCTGCAGCAGCCCCTGCCACTTCTCGCCCATGTATCCGCCCAACGATGCCATGGAGGCGTACGTCGGGAACATGATCAGCAACTGGAACACCATGTAATTGCCGCCGGCCCCGAAAAACAACCCGTTGCGCACGATGAGCAGGATGACCACGAGCACGCCGGCGGTCATCGACTCTTTGATGGTGATGCCCGGGGAGAGCCGGGAGGAGATGAGGCCGCCGATAAAAAAGGCGAGGGCCTCGAGGAAGAAGAGTCCCCAGAAGGCCAGGCTCAGCATCTTCATACGCTCGTCTTCCTTCTGGATGGAGCCGATGATCTTGATGGCGTCCTCGGCGGGCGTGGTGAAGTTGTTCTTGAACGCATACACGAGTTGTTCCGGGCTGGCCTTCGCGTTGCTCAAGAGCTTTTCCAGCACGTCCAGGCCGGTCTCGGTGTAGAACAGGAACCAAGGCTTATGGACGTCGGTGAAGAACAGCGCCATGGATTTGCGCAGGGTCTGGCCGTTCTCGAAGCGGACCTCGAGGTCATGGAAGCCTTCGCGGGGGCAAGCGGGGGGCATGAACGCGACGTTGTCCTCGGCGGGGATCTTGAGCCGGTTCATGGGCACGCCGAAGGGCATGAGCACCTCGGCCTTGAGCGGCGCCGCGGCCTGCTTCATCACGGGCACCACCTGGCCGCAGACCTTGATCGTCACGGCGTGGGGGGCGGTGAGGGACTCGTACCCCATGGTACGGATGGAGACCTGTACCGGCTCGTCCACGGGCGCCAGGACCCACTCGGGAGACAGGCTGGCCACCCCAGGAGCGTCGAGCCGGGCGGATTCGGGCGTCTGCATGAAAGTCAGGTCCATTCCGATGAACTTGAAGCCGAAAATGGTGGCCGAGGAGAGCAGGAAGATGACGATCATCCCCACGATCGCCCACTTGATCTCGAAGCTGGAGCCGATGGTCTCGGCCATCACCTGGGCCTCGTCCCCCATGGGAAGCACCCGGCCGCACTCCGAGCAGAACGGGATGGACCCGCTATTGGCATGGTTACAAAAAGGGCATTGAATCTGGCTCATGGCTGGCTCCTGGCGGTAATACGCACAACTCACCCGTGATGCGCGTAGGGCCGAATCTGTCGCGCAATTAAAGAAAATAAATCCTGTGAAGTCAAGAGCATTCACCAAGTGTTGTGAGCGGAGGAAAATTCCACTAATAATGGTCCGATGGAACGAGCCCCCCACCGAGCCGCCAAAGACCGTCGTGTCACCAGCCGCTTCTGGCTGGCGGCCGGCTGCGCGCTGGCGGTCTGGTTCGCGTGTCCGGGGCAGGCGACCGCGGGACCGGCGACCGGCACGCTCCGCCCGACCCCAGTTCTGGAGTCCCTGCTGGGCGGAAGGCTCACGCGGTCCTCAAACCGCCTGCGGTCCCCGACGGTGACCGCTAGCCGGACACGACGGGGCGGTCTCACGGTGCTCAAAGCCACTTTCCGTCGACACCCGTTTCAACTCCCCGCCCACCTCGGAAGTCAGCAAGGCTTCCTCACCGGCGAGGTGACGGCCACCACCGGCCAGCCGGACGCGACAAACTGGCGGTCGTTCGCCCGTGGTTTTCGCAGCTTCCGAGGCCGGCTGGTCTTCCATGACCTGAGCTCCCCGGTCTTCCGCAACCTCGGCGATGTCGTATTGTTGTTCGCTCCGGGACCTCGCGGCCAGAGCCTGATCTCCGGGGACATCGGCTCGATCCACCGGTTCTCGGGATCCCTGGAGGAGGGCCGATGGCAGGTGAACCTGGACTTCGTCGGCCTGCAACTCGAGCGACACCTGCCCACGCGCTACAGCCGATACCCCCTCTCGATCACCGGGACCATCCGGTTCGCATTCGATCAGGCGCCGCGACTGTCGGTCCGCGTGGCCGGTCTGCTGGTCCTGGTCCCCGCGCTCTTCGAGGGTCGCCCGGACGCCGCCATCCGCAACGCGGCGCCCTTCGACCTGCGGTTCGGATCCGACGGTGTGCACCTGGATCAAGTCCCCATGGATCTGGGCGGGAACCCCGTCACCGTCAACGGCACCGTCTCCCCGACGCGGCTCGCGCTCTCGGTCCGCGGCACGCTCGACGCGCGGCGCATGAACTTTTTATACCCCGCCCATGTCACCTCGGTGGACGGCGGGGGGCCACTCTACCTGGCCATCACCGGCTCCCCCCTCGTCCCCGAGCTCGCCGGCAGCCTGCGCATTCCCCGCGCCACGGTGATCCTCGCCGACGCGCGGGTGCGCCTGCGGCTCGACCAACTCGAGGTCACCAAGCTGCCCTCCTGCCTGCGCGTGTCGGCCAACCTCGCCGGTCAGGCGGGCAGCCCCCTGCGCGTGGCGGGCTTCGTCGAGTTCACCGATGCGGGCCCCGAGTTCCGCGACCTCTCCCTGGCGGGCGAAGTGCCCCATGAGATCATGATGTATTTCCTCGGGCGCCACTTCGCCGAGCTCCAGGGCTCGGCCCAACTCAAAGCGATGGTGAACGGGCCTCCGTCGGCCCCGCGCGCCAGCGGCACCCTCACCGCACGCCAGGTCGAACTGCGGGTGCGCGGCCTGTCCCAAAGCGTGATCCTCCAGCACGGGATCATCCACTTCCGCAACGAGGAACTCCGGCTGGAGCGGTTCGTCCTGGGATACGAAGACGGCGACTTCAGGGTCGCAGGGAAGGTGCGCCTCCTCCCCACGGTGTTCTGGGACCTCGAGATCGCCGGCAACGCCATCCCCTACTCGATCCCGACGGTCTTCACCTCGGAGATGAACACCAGCCTGACCCTGCGCGGTCCCGCGGGCGCCACCGAGCTCGCGGGCAAGGTGGACCTGATCTCGGGCCGGTACATCCAGCAGTACGACGTGATCAAGCAGATCCTCACCGTGCACCGCTTCCACGAAGCCGAGCGCCCGATCTGGCAGGCCATCCCCGGCCTGGCCGATACCCGGCTGGCGATCTCGCTCCTGAACACGGGGGAGCTCGAGGTCGAGAACAACGTCGCCAATCTCCAACTCGACGGGCTCATGTCGGTGACGGGCACCCTGGCCGAACCCCGCCTGCAGGGACAACTGACCGTCAACCTGGGGACGTTCAAAATCCCGTTCTTCCGGGGACAGTACGAAGTGGACGAGGGCACCATCAACTTCGATCTCACCCGCGAGCCGTTCCTGAACATCCGGGGCACCACCATGGTCGAGGATCTCAACGGTGACGAGGTGCTCGTCAAGTTGCATCTCTCCGGACCGCTGGACCGCGTCGACTTCACGCTCACCAGCGTCCCGGACATGGAGCAGGGGCAGATCGTCATGCTCCTGGCGGCTGGACGCACCACCGAGGACATCCGCGCGGCCTGGCGCGGCAGCCCCAAGGACGGCACCGGCCTCGGCTCCGGCGGCTTCAACCTCCTCGATTACTACGACGAGCCCATCAAGCAGGTCACCGGAGACTTCCTCTCGATGCTGGTGGCCAACCCGATCAAGATGGTCACCCGGCTCGACCTGTTCCGCCTGGAGCTGGGCAGCGACTCGCTGCAGGTGCGCATGAGCAAGACCTTCCTGCGCCACGTTACGATGAAGGGCGAGGTCGAGGTCGGCTTTTTGGGGCGCAACCGCCAGGAGGGCGGCCTGCAGATCAAGTTCTTCGACCAACTCTGGCTCGAGGGCATCCTGCGCCGCTACATCCCCGACGTGAACCAGTACGAATACGAGGAGCCCCTCAAGGGCCGCGTCGAGTTGCGGTATCGCATGCGCTTCCGCGGCGACCCGAAGGACATCCTCGGGTTTTGGTGACAGAGTCCTTGACCGTAATTTCGATTTCGACGGAAGAGGGCGCAACACATGCTTGCTTTGTCGAATGTGGTGTCCAATCCTGGTGACCATGATGATGTCAACCAGAACCTCTTGCGATCTCCCTGGGCGGACCGGGTTTACATCCCCCGGGGTTTCATCGTAAGGTGGCGGACATGAGACGACTTTTCCCTTCCCGCCTGTTCCTGCTGCCGCTGGTCCTCGCCTGGCTCCCCCAGTGCCGCCCGGCCGCGGCCCCGGCCGCCGGACCCCAAACGACGACGCCCCCCGCGGAGACGGACGCGAAGGCGCCGGTCACCCCGCCTTCGCCCATGACGCCCCCGGCCGAAGCGCCGAAGAAGGTCATTCCCCCGCCGCCGAAGGAGCCGGAGCTGGTGTTCCGCACCCACCCTGCGGTGACCCTCAAAAAGATCGGCTCCCTCACGCAGCCGGTGCAGTCCCTGGCGCTCCACCCCGAGTGCAAGGCCGTGCTCGCCGGCGCGAAGAACTGGGAGCTGGCCCGCCTCGGCGCGGACGGGAAGACCGTCTGGACCACGCGGACCGCGCCGGTGCGCTGCCCGGCGGGCAACCGCTGCGCCGAGTTCCCCCGGGCGGCGTTCCTCCCCAACGACCACGTCGTGGCCATGATGGACGGCGACAGCCTGCGCATGTTCTCGCCCAAGGGTCGCATGATGGCGCTGCGCGGCGGATTTCTGCAGCACGTGCTGGACTTCCGCGTCTCCCCCGACGGCAAGCTCGCGGGCGCGCTCTACCCCCACGGGCTCGCCCTGTGGCGCACCACCGGCGGCCTCTTGCGCAAGGTCGAGATCCCGGGGGCCTCCGCGTTCGACTTCGACTTCCGGACCCGGGACGGCAAGACGGAGAAATTCATCATGGTGGGGGTGGACGACCGGGTGCTGGAGTTCGGGCTCGAGCTGGCCGCCTCGAAGGAGCTCTGGAAGCTCGACGGTCCCGTAGTCGACTTCGGAGCCCGGCAGTTCCTGACCGCGAAGTCCCGCTACGAGACGGAGAAGAGCGAGCCCCCCACTCCGGACAACCGTCCCATCCCCCCCGGAACGCGGGGTCTTCGGGTGGTCACCACCAGGTTCCACTGGGTGCTGGCGATCCGCGACGGGAAGTACGTGCTCCTTCGTCGTCATCCTGCACCCCTCGTGGAGCTCCTGCCCATCGAGGGCGTCACCCCGGTCGCCGAGCCCGTCACGGCCGCCAACGGCAAGTGCGTGGCGATCGCCTCGGGCAACGAGGTGTGGTTCGCGATGGTCCCCGACTGGCCATGACGCCCCGCTACCGAGCCCTCCACGAATCCGGCGAGCTCGCCCGCCGCGCCGAGGCCGCCGCCGCGCTCTCCGACCCGTGCAGGCTGTGCCCCCGTCGGTGCGGCGCCCGGCGGCTCCACGGGGAGACCGGCCCCTGCGGCGGCGGCGGCGACGCCCACGTGAGCGCCGCGCTCCTGCACACCGGCGAGGAGCCGCCCGTCTCCGGGACCCGCGGCTCGGGGACCATCTTCTTCTTCGGCTGCGCCCTGGGCTGCGGCTTCTGCCAGAACCACCAGATCAGCCACGGCGATTCACCGGAGACCGCCCGCGTCGACGATGAACGGCTCGCGGAGATGATGCTCGGGCTCGCCACCTCCGGCGCCCACAACCTCAACTGGGTCACCCCGTCCCACGTGCTGCCCGCCGTGCTGCGGGCACTGGATCGGGCCGCCGCCCGGGGCCTCGCGCTCCCGCTGGTCTACAACTGCTCGGGCTACCAGACCCCGGAGGCCCAGGCGCTCCTCGACGGCGTGGTGGACGTCGCGCTGCCTGACCTGAAGTGGCTGCGCCCGGAGAGCGAACGCGCCTGCGGCCTGCGCGGGGACTACGCCCCGAACATCGGCGACGTGCTGCGCCGGTGGTTCGAAGCGGTGGGCCCGCTCACCCTCGACGACGACGGGCTCGCCGTCTCCGGGCTCCTCGTGCGGCACCTGGTGCTGCCGGGGAACCTCTCGGACACCGACCTGGCGCTGGCGCTCCTCGAGCCCCTCGTGGCCGCGGGCGCCGGCGTGTCCCTCATGGCCCAGTACCACCCGCCCGACGGCCTGCGCCTGCCGCCCCCGCTGGATCGCACGCTCACCCCCGACGAGTACTACGGCTTCGCCTACGAGCTGCGGATGCAGCGGCCGGAGCTCGCCTTCATCCAGGATCTCGAGGCCCACGGGATCTACAACCCCGACTTCTCCGCCGACCGGCCGTTCCGGTGACAGGAGCCCCGATGCCCCAGCCGCCCACCGTCGCCAAGCCCTTCGCCGGCACCGAACGCTTCGAGGTGATCTCCGTCATCGGCAAGGGCGGGATGGGGGTGGTCTACGAGGTCTTCGACTGGGAGCGCCAGACCCGGGTCGCGCTCAAGACCTTGAACGAGGGAAGCCCCGGCGAGTTGTTGCGCCTGAAGACCGAGTTCCGCGCCCTCCAGGAGCTCGAGCACCCCAACATGGTCCAGCTCGGCGAGCTCTTCGAGGACGAGGGCCAGTGGTTCTTCACCATGGAGCTCGTGCGCGGCGTGGACTTTCTGACCTGGGTGCGGACCCGCGACCAGCGGCCCGATCCCGCCCTGGACGAGGGCACCACCGATCCCGACGGCCGTGCGGACCCCTTCCGCCGGCTGCGCGTGTACTTCAACGAAGCCCGTCTGCGGGCCGCCCTCCTCCAGCTGGCCTCCGCCCTCGGGGCGCTCCACGCCAACGGACGCGTGCACCGCGACATCAAGCCCGGCAACTTGCTGGTGCAGGACGACGGTCGCGTGGTGCTGCTGGACTTCGGCCTCGTGACCCAAGCCGACCCCGGCACGCTCTCGGTGGACGGCTTCCATCCGGTGGGCACGGCCGCCTACATGTCCCCGGAGCAGGCCTCCTCCCTGCCGGTGGGCCCCGAGGCGGACTGGTACGCGGTGGGGGTGCTGCTGTACGAGACGCTGACCGGGCGTCTGCCGTTCTCCGGCAGCTTCAACCAACTGCTCCTCGCCAAGCAGCACCAGACGCCCCAGCGCCCCCGCGAGCTCAACCCCGGCGCGCCCGCCGACCTGGACGACCTGTGCCTGGCGCTGTTGCAGCACGACCCCTCCCGCCGCCCCCGATCCGAGGAGGTCACCCGCTCGCTGCGGGAACACCAGGCGCCGCCGGCCCCTTCCACCCAGACCCTGGGGACGCGGCAACCGGTATTCGTCGGCCGCCGGCGCGAACAGGAGCGCATCCTGTCCGCCTTCGGTGACGTGTCCTCCGGCGGGCTCGTCGCGCTCCTCGTCCACGGCGGCTCCGGGCTGGGCAAGAGCGAGCTGCTGCGGGCCTGCGCCCGGGAGCTCCTGGCCCGCGAGCCCCGCGCCATCCTGCTCTGGGGCCGCTGCAACGAGCGGGAGTCCCTCTCCTACAAGGCCTTTGACGGCGTGGTGGACGCCCTCAGCCGCCACCTGCTGCGCCTCTCCGACGCCGAGCTCGGACAGTTGATCCCCCGCAACATGGAGCTGCTCGCCCGCGTGTTCCCGGTGCTCGGACACCTGCGCGAACTGGACGCCTCGGGCGCCCGACGCCAGTTGCTGGATCTGCAGGAGGTCCGCTCCCTGGCCTTCCAGGCGCTGCGCGAACTGTTCACCCGGCTCGCCGAGCGACGCCCGCTCATCCTCGTCCTGGACGACGTCCAGTGGGCGGACGAGGACAGCCTGCGCCTGCTGCGCGCCCTGCTCCAACCCCCCGACGCGCCGCCCCTGCTGCTCGTGATCTCGCTGCGCACCCCCGCGGACCCGGACGAGGCCGCCGAGGCGATCGCCCGCCTGCAGGCCCAGCTCCCCTGCCCCCTCGGGGAGCTCCCGGTGGAGCCGCTCTCCATGGAGGACGCCGCCGCCCTGGCCGAGGAGCTGGTGGCCTCGAACTCCCAGGGGAACACCCCGGACGCGACCCAGGCCGCGATCATCGCCCAGGAGGCCGCCGGCCACCCCCTGTTCATCCACGAGCTGGTCCATCACCTGCAGAACCGCCCGGCCGGCGGACTGCACAAGGTACTGCGGCTCGACGACGTGCTCTGGGAGCGCGTGCGGGGCCTCGAGGAGCCCCTGCGGCGCCTGGTCGAGATCGTCTCGATCTCCTTCGGTCCCCTGCGCCAGGAGATCGCCGCCATGGCCCTGGGACCGCACCCCGCGGAGATCTTCCGCATGGCCGCCCGGCTGCGCGTGCTTCACCTGGTGCGCACCAGCGGCCCCGGCCCCGAGGATCTGGTCGAGCCCTATCACGACCGCGTGCGCGAGGCCGTGCTGGCCCGCATGGAGCCCGACGCGCGGCTGGCGGTCCACCGTCAACTGGTGAAGGTGCTTCGCGCCATGCGCAACGTCGAACCCGAGCGTCTCGCCGCCCACCTCGAGGTGATCGGGGAGCGGGCCGAGGCCTCGGCGCTCATCGCCGCCGCCGCCGACTCCGCCGCCGCCGCCCTGGCCTTCAACCGCGCCGCCGACCTGTACCACGACGCGATCGGCCTGCGCGTGAACGAGGCCGGGGTTCCCGACCCCGATCCCGAGTCCCTGCGCCAGCTCCACATCCGTATGGGCACCGCGCTGGAGAACGCCGGACGGGGCCGCGACGCCGCCGACGCCTACCTGGCCGCGGTCCCCGGGGCCCGGCCCGTCGAGGCGGTCGAGCTCAAGCGCCGGGCGGCCAACCAGCTGCTGATCTCGGGCTTCATCGACGAGGGACTGGTGATCACGGACCAGATCCTCGAGGCCGTGGGCAAGCGCATGCCCAAGTCCACCGTGGGCGTCCTGAGCGCCCTGATGTGGGGCCGCTTCCGGGTGCGGATGGCGGGCAGTCGCTTCCAGGAGCGTGACGAGTCCGAGCTGCCCCCGGCGGATCTGGTGTACGTCGACATCCTCAAGTCCATCGCGCTGGGCCTCGGGGGGGCGGACCACATCCGCGGCGCCTACTTCAACACGAGGTTCCTCTCGGCCGCCCTGCGGCTCGGAGAGCCCAGCCGCGTCCTCACCGCCCTGTGCGCCGAGGCCAACTACGCCGCCGCCAACGCGCCCGACTCCGGTCACGCCCACGCCATCCTCGCCTCCTGCGAGCGGATCCAGAAGCGCCTCGGGGATCCCCAGGCGGCCATGTACCTGGCCGGCGCCCACGCCTTCGCCAGCTTCATGCGCGGGCAATGGGCCGAATCCCGCGCCCACTCCGAGGACTTCATCCGCACTTCCATGCAGTACAACGGCACCGCGTGGGAGCGCGACCTGATGAACAACCAGGTCGTCTGGTGCCTTTTCTACCTCGGGGAGCTCGCCGAGATGAGCCGCCGGAATCTGGCCGTGCGCCAGGACGCCGCGGAACGGGGCGACCTGTTCGGGCTCGCGGGCATGGTCCTCGGCCTGGGAAACGTGGTGACGCTCAACGCGGAGGGTCCCGAGGCGGCGCTGGCCGAGGTCGACGCCCTCATGGCCCGCTGGTCGGTGAACGGCTATCACCTGCAGCACTACTGGGCGCTTCTGTCCCGGGTCAACGTCCGCATCCACTCCGGGGATGCCGAAGGCGCCCACGCCCTGATCTGGAGCGAGTGGCCGCGGCTGAAACGGTCGCTGCTCACCCGGATCCCTGCCGTGCGGCACGAGGGGCTGCACCTTCGTGCCCGCGCGACCCTGGCGAAGGCGGCGCGCATCGACGGAAAAGCGCGCGCCCAGCTCGTGAAGACCGCGCGCCAGGACATCTCCACCCTGCTGAGGGTCTCCCTCCCCTGGGTCCGCGCCCTGGGCCTGCTCCTCGACGCTGCCGCCCGGTTGCTCGAGGGAGACCGCAACGCCACCCTCACCCTGCTCGCCCAGTCCATCCACGCCCTCGACACCTGCGGAATGCAGCTCTATGCGGCCGCGGCCCGGATCCGGCTCGGCCGTCTCGCGGGCGGCCCCGACGGCGAGGCCATGGCCCGGGGCGGCGAGGACTTCCTGCGCGGCCAGGGGGTCACCCACACGGGCCGCATGACCGACCTGCTGGCCAGCGGCTTCCCCGACCGGGAGCGACCCGATCCATGATCGGACCCTGCGATCCCGGCCCGCCCCTGCCGATCCTGTACCTCGACGACCGCCTCGTGGCCGTGCACAAGAGCGCAGGGCTGCTCGTTCACCGCACGAGCCTGGACCGCGGTGAGACCCGCTTCGCACTTCAGTCGGTGCGCGACCAACTGGGCCGGCGCGTGTTCCCCGTCCACCGGCTCGACCGGGCGACCTCGGGGGTGCTGCTCTTCGCCCTGGATCCGGAGACCGCAGCCCGCCTGGGCGACCAATTCGCCGCCGGGCGCGTGGAGAAGAACTACCTGGCCGTGGTGCGGGGTTGGACCCCGGAGCGCCTGACCATCGACCATCCCCTCACCGAGACCGACCCCCGGGCGCGCGATCCCCGCTCGGGACCGCCCGCGCCCCAGTCCGCCGTCACCCGGCTTGTGCGCCTGGCCACCGGGGAGCTGCCCATCCCCCACAGCTCCCACCCGACCTGCCGGTACTCCCTGGTGCGCCTGACCCCGGAGACCGGACGGCGACACCAACTGCGCCGACACCTCAAGCACGTCTTTCACCCGATCATCGGGGACACCACCCACGGCGACGGCTGGCACAACCGGCTGTTCCGCTCGGAATTCGCCTGCGACCGCCTGCTGCTGGCCTCCGTCCGGCTCTCCTTCGCGCATCCCTTCACCGGCGAGCCGCTCGTGATCGCTGCGCCGCCGGAGGAGTCCATGGCACGGGTCCTGTTTCGGATCCCGGGGCTGGAGAGCCGACCAATCTAGGCTTCTTTCCTTTCATCTGTCCAAGTCCCAATCGAAATCGAAATCGAAATCGTTTTCATGATCGAGGATACCTCCTCACAGCCTTGGTCAGGTCCACTGATCCCCAGAAAAATTGGAAAACAAGTCGTTGTCAGTGAAGCGACAGCGAAACGGTTGTCGTAATCGTAATCGTAATCGTGTTCAAATTCCAAGGTCTTAGGATTCCGATTACGATTCCGATTACGACAACGAAAACGAAAACGAGATACACAAGCACCAGCGCCCTCTGCTCGACGGTATCAGTGGACCTGACGAGCGCTGTCAGACTGTGGGCCGGCGTACAAATTTGTTTTTATTGTTGATGATTGCGGTCATGGCAATTCAAGACCGATTTCGATTTCGATTTCGATTGGGAATAAAGACACACCGGAATCTAATAAATCCAATAATTGTCTGGCTCTTAAGGGGCCTTCCCGGCCTGACCGTCAGACCGGCACATACTCCGTCAGGTGGGCGACCTTGACCACGACCAGGAAGGTCTCCTTGTGGCTGAAAAGGCCGCCAGTGCGGATGCCGGCGGGGTTCTCGATGATCTGCACGATCCCCATGAAAGGAAAGTGGTGGACGTTCCCGCCCCCGTCCTCGCGGATGGAGAAGTACGCATCGGTGACCTCGATCAACGTTGCGGGCTCGACCTTGAAGGCCCGTTCGTAGTTGATGCCGATCTTCTGATTGAGATAGGGCAGCAGGATCTCCTTCATGGCGACGCTCCTCTCGTAAAGGGTTCTGAAGTGATTATGCCGCCGCGACGGGCCCGCCGCAAGCGGGTTTTCGAATCGGTCAGTGGGCCAGCGCCCAGTTGGGACCCCAGCTCGCGGACACGTCCAGGGGGACCGCCAGGGGCACGGCCGTCTCCATGATCCCCCGGATCCGGGTCGCGGCCTCGGCGACCAGGGCCTCGGGGACCTCGAAAGATCGGAAGAGCACACGTCTGAACTCCAGTCACCGAATACGATC
>CALKWH010000317.1 GCA_938004375.1 uncultured Pseudomonadota bacterium | reverse complement strand
TGATCATGTCTGTTACTGTCAGTTTTGTTTTTTTTTTTAATGATACGGCGCCCCCCTAGATCTACACTCTTTCCCTACCCGACGCTCTTCCGATCTCAGGGGTGGTAACGTATTTCTTTGATTTTTACCTTCTTCCCAGAAGCCCTGCGGATATCGAGGTTTCACCACAGGACACTGCCTGCCCAGCCATCCCGGAAAACCGCGAAAACAGTAACGTGTTGTGCAATGACGGTATCGACAATGACTTGGACGGGTACACGGACTGCTCAGACCCATCCTGCACCTACCATCCAGACGTAACCAATTGCCACGAGACCAATTGCACTGACTCCATCGACAACGATGGGGACAACCTGTTCGACTGCGACGACTTCGACTGCTCAAATGCAGTGGCCTGTGGAAACTTCTTCGAGCAGAACTGCACCGATGGCATTGATAACGATAGTGACAGTTTTATCGACTGCAATGATGTCGACTGCGCTGAGGAACCGGCTTGTATCGAGACCCATTGCATCGATGGCAACGACAACGACGGCGATGGCTACACCGATTGCGCAGACTTCGACTGTCTTTATACTGAATCTGCCTGCGCCCAAGGAAAGGAAATTACAAATACAACCTGCTCTGACGGTGTGGACCAAGACGGCAACGGCTTCATCGACTGCCGAGACTTCTCCTGCCAGAAGAGCCCACTGGTCACCGTGTGCGAAGGCAACGCCGTGTCCTGCGCTGACGGAATCGACAATGATGGCAATAATTTCATTGATTGCCTAGATTTTGCTTGTAGATATTGTCACTCGACGGACCCTTCGCGAGATCGAGTAGTATCGACCTGTCCACCTTGTGTTCACAATTGAGAAATAGACGATTGAAAATAACTTGCGCCCCCGGTGCATGTCTTGACAAATCAAAGAGTTTTCGCATTCGGGCGTTCTCGTGATCAGTAACTTGCCTACCTGGGGCATGGGTTGTCTGACCATCTGAAAAGAGGGAGAAAAAGAGGGAGTGACCCCGTGTTGATCTCACACGACTTCCAGAATCGTGACGAGTTTTTCTGCGGCTTTGGTCAATGGCCCGAGTTTTTCTTCAAGCATGTGAAACAAAGTGCTTTGATTTCGATTCGAAATGAGAGAAATTGGGTGTACGGGTTGGTCTTTCTGCTTTTTAATATCCTTAATGATTACAATAGGTTAGACTAATTCGTTTGTCAATTGATATTTACGTCGTCAGATCATCTTTTTGCACGATGGTTTTTTGCGAGAGGCCCAACTTGACCAACTCATTTTTTTCTCTGGAGATTTGTCATGCTGAAAAACAAGTCTAGATGTCTATGGCTGCTGGGGATTGTCGTTTCGTTTGTTTGGGCCGGATGTGATGACTCTGGCGGCACAAAAACGGATCCGTGCAAGGATGTAACCTGTTCAGGCAACGGCGTCTGTGTGGTGCAGTATGATACCGCAGTTTGCAGTTGTTACTTTGGTTATCATGCAGATGGGCTGGCGTGCGTGCGGGACCCGCAACCGTGTGAGGGTGTTACTTGCTCCGGGCACGGTTCCTGCGAGGACGACGGGGATGGTCATGAAATCTGCGTTTGCGATGATGGCTATGTAGCTCAGGGCTTGTATTGTTTACCTCCGGACAGTCCCTGCATCGGTGTAATGTGCTCAGGCCATGGCACCTGCGAAGAGGACGAGGATGAAAACCCTTCATGTAATTGTGATGATGGTTTCCATGTGATGGGTTTGGAATGCATATCAGATACGAATCCATGCCTTGGAGTTGATTGTTCCGGGCATGGCGGGTGCGTGCCCAATGACGATGGAAATCCAAGGTGCGAATGTGATGAAGGTTACATTTCAAATGGTCTTGAATGCAGAAATGGAGCTCGTGAGGTGGATTTGATATTTGTCATCGACACTTCATTGTCGATGTCCGACGAGCAGACCATCCTGCAAGGCAACTTCCCCAACCTGGTCCGCGTCCTCAAGAACATCACCGGCGGTCTGCCGAACCTGCATATGGGCACCATCTCCCCGGATCTGGGCACCGCCCCGTACAACATCCCGGGCTGCGATCGACCCGGCGGCGACCAGGGACGTTTCATGAAGGGCCCGAACAACTCCTGTGTGAACCCGGTCAACCAGAAATATATTGTGGACGTGGAGCCCCGCGGCTGCACCATCGAGAAGAACACCGTCCTGGGGGAAGCCACCACCTGCGTAAGCCACGACTGCACCCAGGCCAACTGCGAGAGAACCGCTTTCACGGGTTTGGACGGTGTTCCGACCGAGCCCGCCGGACTCGTCATTGCCACGGAGGAGAACGGCTGCCCGCGCTGCCGCAACTACACGAATCAGAGCCTAGAAGAAGTGTTCCAGTGCATGGCCTCTTTGGGCACCTCCGGCTGCGGCATGGAGCAGCAGCTCGAGGCCGTGAGGCAGGCACTGATCGGCGGTCAGACTGACAACATCGGTTTTTTGCGCAACTCTGCCTACCTGGCCATCTTTATCATTTCCGACGAGGACGACTGCTCCACCAGGCAGGCTGAACTGTTCAACCCCCAGGGCGACATCAACTCCACGCTGGGCACGCTCACGTCATTCCGTTGCACGGAGTTCGGCGTGGTCTGCGACCAGCCCTGGCAGCGCGTGATGCCCCAGGGGCAGTTGACCTACACCAACTGCCGGTCACGGGACTCCACCGATCCCAGAAACATGCTGCACCCGATCTCCACGTACACCAACACACTTACCCAGTTGAAAGACTCCAATATGATCATCGTGGGCGCCATTGCCGGTCCCTACTCCAATCAACTCACCGTCGGCCTAGACAACAATCAGAATCCGAAATTGAGTCCCTCCTGCGGCATACCGACCGAAGGTGGGGATCCCGCAGTACGAATCAAGGAATTTGTATCCGCCTTTTTACAAAATCCGGCCGATATTCAGTGGGCATTTACCAGCATCTGTGCGACGGATTTTTCGCCTGCCCTCACTGGGTTGGGCCAGAGGATCGGTCAACTCACGGAAGTTCCTGCGGAAGGCCAGTAGACGAACCGCAACCCATCTCCTCGGTTTGAAAACGGTGTACCGGGTGTGGCGGACGTATGACGGAGTCATCTCTTCCCATTCATAAGTCACTGACAGGCCCATCGAAGCCACCCGCTCCCCAGCCGCGGGTCTTTCCGATTGGTTGCACCCATCCTTGCCGATTGCGGCGATCGCACTTGGGTATTGAGCAAAAATTTCATTGACTGCACCATCTTTTTTCATTATGTCTGCCCCGGTCGTGGTGGCCGTCCGGGCCGGCAGCTCCGATGGTGATCCGCGACGAACCTCACACCCGGCCACGAACCCAGCCGAAGTGCTGGAAGCACCCCAGAAACCGTTCGGAGAAAAATCATGCGCACGACCATCCACCTCGTCTGGCTCCTCGTCCTCTTCGGGTCGGCCTCCTGCAGCACGGAGACCAGGACCGTCGACTCCTGCGGCGACGGGTTCGTCGATCCGGGCGAGGACTGCGACGGCAGCGCGCTCGGCGGGGCCTCCTGCACCAGCCTCGGCTTCTACAAGGCGGACGGAGTGCTCGCCTGCACCGCCGCGTGCGCCTGGGACACCACGGACTGTGACACGGCGCGCTGCGGCGACACGATCATCCAGCCCGACCGGGAAGACTGTGAGGGTGCGAACCTGGCAGGAGAGACCTGCATCAGTCTGGGGTACGAGCGCGGCACCCTCGGCTGCACCGCGACCTGTTCCTTCGATCGCACCGGCTGCGAGGGCGCCGGGCGATGCGGCGACGGCCAGATCCAGGAGCCAGAGGAGTGCGACGGCAACTCGCTGGGTGGACAGACCTGCGCGGGGCTGGGTTACTACACCGGTTCGCTCGCCTGCGGAGACGACTGCCAGTTCGACCTCGGGAGTTGTGACCACGAGTGCGGAGACGGCACGGTGGACGTCGCCCATCAGGAGGTGTGTGACGGCACGAACCTCAACGGGAAGACGTGCGAGACGCTCGGCTACTACGGGGCGGGCACGCTCGCCTGCGGCCCCGATTGCCGGTCCTTCGACGAAGCGGGCTGCGAGGCGGAGGGCTTTTGCGGGGACGACCTCGCGCAGGTCTCCGAGGGCGAGGTGTGCGACGGTTCGGACCTCGACGGACAGACGTGCCTGACCCTGGGCTATCACGGCGGTGCGCTGGCCTGCGACGAGGGCTGCGCCCTGGATCCCGCCGACTGCATCACCGAAGGACGCTGCGGCGACGGCAGCGTTCAGACCGGCTACGGCGAGGCCTGCGACGGCGCGGACCTCGACGGGCAGACGTGCGTGAGCCTGGGTTATCACGGCGGCGCGCTGGCCTGCACGGCGGGCTGCGACCTGGATCCCGCCGACTGCCTCACCGAGGGACGCTGCGGCGACGGCAGCGTGCAGACCGGCTACGGCGAGTCGTGTGACGGCGCGGACCTCGACGGACAGACCTGCGGGACCCAGGGGTTCGGAAGCGGCACGCTCGCCTGTGATGCGGCGTGCGGCTTCGTGACGGCCGGCTGCAGCCTGAACTACGAGTCCCCGAACCTCGGGACGATGCTCCACGTCCCCGCTGGTACGTTCCAGCGGGATGCGGTGGCGACGAACCTGAGCGTGGTGTCGGCGTTTCGCATGAGCCGATACGAGGTCACGCGGGCGCAGTGGGAGGCAGTGACGGGGTGGGCGGATCCGAGCGCCGGGAACTTCTCCGGCGGCATGGACGATCCGGTGCAGATGGTGAACTGGTACGATGCGATCACGTTCTGCAACAAACTGAGCCTGCTCGAGGGACTGACCCCGGTGTATTCAGTGAGCGGCGTTGATTTCAGCAGCCTCACCTACGCGCAGATCCCCGAGGTCAGTGACCCCACCTGGAACGCGGTGACGGCGAACTGGAGCGCTGACGGCTACCGGCTGCCCACGGAGACCGAGTTGAAGTGGGCCGCGATGGGGGCGGACACGGGGAACCCCGGGGCGACGAACACGACCGGCTGGGCGAAGGCGTTCGCGGGGAGCACGGGGACCAACGCCGTCGGGGACTACGCGGTGTTCGGGTACGGCACCTCCGAGACGGGCCGGACGACGGCGCAGCGGTCGAACCCGGTGGGGTCCAGGCTGGGTAATGAACTGGGCTTTTTCGATCTCTCCGGCAACATCCTGGAGTGGGCGTGGGACGGGTATGATTCCTATCCGACGGGCACCCTGACGGATTATCGTGGAGCGGCCTCAGGGATTTACCGGTCGACGTTCGGGGGCTACTGGGATTTCGGCGCGTCCTTCTGCGCCTTGGCCTTCCGGGGCAACAACACGCCGAACGCCAGGGGCTACATGTATGGCTTCCGCGTGGTCCGTCGCTGACGCCGTGGGTGGGCCACATTCCTTCACGTTCCCTCCACGCCGCGGTCATGTGATGAAAAAATCAAGGGTTCGAGAGCGCCTTCAGGCCGACGCCGTCGGAGCCTACTCTCTTCTGTTTCGTGAAAAGAGGACCGCCAGCGCCAGCAGCAGCAAGAGGAGCGCGCCCGGGCGCGGGCCGGAGGGGGTCGCCGCGCCGCGGGGGGACACCGAGCAGCCGTCGCCCGGCTTCGCCTCGACGGGCGCGCAGGCCTGGTCGCTCTCGCAGGCCTGCGTTGCCTCCGGGGCCAGGAGCGGGTCGCACAGCGCCGGGTCGACGAACGCGAACCCGCCGTCGATACAGTAGAGCGCACGGGTCCGCACGCCGGGGTTCTCGTCGACGCAGCCCGCGCTGCAGGGGCCCCAGTCGCCGGCTGCCCAAGTGAAGGTCTCCGGGCAGGCCTCTTCGTTGCAGGCCATGGTGGCTGCCGGCTCGGTCGGTCCGTCGCACAGGCCCGCATCGACCAGGACCTCCGTCTCGGCCTCGACGCACCAGATCGCCCGCGAGGCGAACCCGCCGCCACACGTCACCGAGCACTCACTCCACGCGGAGGTCCGCCACTCGTAGGTGCAGGCCGTCCCCTCGCACAACCGAACCTCGGTGGGCCGGGCTTCGGCGCACCAGAGCGCCTCCACGACCTCGCCCGTGGTGGCCTCGACGCAAACGAACGCCCGCTCCTGGATCCCCGGGCCGCAGGCCGCCGGGCAGTCGCCCCAGTCACCGGGCTCCCACGCGTAGACGCAGCCGGTCCCTTCACAGGCCTGGGTCACGGCCGGCTTGACCTCGGTGCAGTAGACGTCGCTCACCAGGTCGCCGGTGAACGCCTCGCGGCACAACACGGAGCGCTCCGAGGTGCCCTCACCGCAGGGCACGCTGCACGCGCTCCACGACCCCACCTCCCAGGCATAGGCGCAGGACGCACCGAAGCAGCCCTGGGTGGAGGCCGGCCGGAGACCGGCGTCGCAGTAGGCGTCGGCCACCGTGGCTCCCAGTTCGACGGCCACGCAACTCACCGTCCGTACCTGCGTGCCGTCGCCGCAGGGGACGTCGCAGGCGCTCCAGGCGCCCGTGGTCCACACGAACGTGCAGGCCCATCCGGTGCAGCCCATGGACGACGACGGCCGGGTGCCGAAGTCGCACTGTTCATCCGCCATGACGGTTCCATCCATCATGCACGTCACCGGGCGGGTCTGCGAACCTGCCCCGCAGGCCGTCGAACAGGCCGACCATGAACCCGTGGCCCAGTCCGCCAGGCAGGCATCTCCGAAGCAATTCTGGACGAGCACCGGGGTGCCGAGCGCGCCGACGCAGACGTCGAAGTCCAGACTGTCCTCACAGAAGTCGTTCGACGCGCAGAACACGCTGCGCACCTGCTGGCAGGTGGCGTTGCAGGAGTTCCAGGGCGTGTAGCACCAGAACTCGGCCGACGACACCGGCAAGAAGACGACGGACATCGACAGAAACGCGACGAGCGTGAAGAGCCCGCGCCGGAAAGAGGAGCTGGAAATGGGGTTGGTCAGCATGTCTTTCTCCTGATGAATCAGAAAGCCCGGCACTGGGCCAGGGGTATGTTTCACTCGAACCCATCCTGCCGGAACATCAATCAATTTCATCGGCCTCCGGACTCACGACCAGATCCGGCACCCTGGTGACGTCCCTCTCCTTCACCTCCGGTGCCCCATACAGGAAGGAGCCGTCGGGACCCTCCAAGACTGCTTCCGCCTCTGATTCACCCTCTTCGTCATTTTCTGTTTCTTCAGGCTGCGGTCTTGACTTGAGCTCGGGTTCCACCGGGAGCACTCCCAGATGATGCGATTTGGCGCGAGTGGTGGCCTTCTGCGTCGGACCACAACCGGCCATCGGGATGGACAGCCCGGCCGAGATCAGCGCGATGCGGACCCACCCTGGCAGCCTGGCGGGTCCTCTTCGACGAGCGCAGGAACCATGGGGAGGAAGAATGTCGGTCATGGCACCATCCCCTGCGAAGCCGGTGGCGGGGGCGCCGGCGGGGGCCCGGCGGCCGGTGGCGGGGTAGTCGTCGGGGGCTCGGACGCCGGAGGTTCGGACCCCGGAGCCTCGGCCGGCGCCGGGGTCGCGGCAGCCGGCGCGGTGGACCAGAAGTGCAGCTCGGAGGGGGTGCCGGGATCGTGGTGGACCCACAGGGCGGCCAGCGTCTTGCCGTCCGGGGACAGGAAGACCCGATTCGCACGGGCCAGGAGCCCGAGGCGCAGGCTCACCTTGCCCGAGGGCAGCGAGACGAACCAGAGCTCCTGGTCGCGGGTCAGGACCAGCGTCTTGCCGTCCTGCGAGAGCTCGGCCAGCTGGAAGAACGCGCTGACCTCCAGGATCGGCTCCGGTTTTCCGAACCTCCACACCTGATGGAACCCCCGCCTGCCGTCGCGCTCACGATCCGGAGCATGACAGGCGGCGAGACCGCCTTGCGCCAGCCGGCAGGGTCCTGGCGTGAACTTCGCGACGGCCTCCTCGCCGCCTGACGGAAAGATCTCGACGGTTTTTTCCAACGGGTGCCCGAACGAGATCTCAAACTTCTCCGTGATTACGAGGACGTAGCGGTCATCCGGGGAGAAGCGCGCCCGGATGGACAGGATGGCGGCGAACGCGTCCAGGGCATTCAGGGTGTGCCGCTTCTTTCCATCCAGGGAGGAAACCGTCACCCCATGATAATCGCTCCCCAGGCTCATCGCGCCTGGCTTCATGACGAGGAACCGGTCCAACCCCGAGGAGAAGCCACCGACGAACGCGAAGCCGTTGACCTGGTCATACCCGTTCGGTTTCGACCTCACGTTGAGGGTGCGCAGCTGCTCCGTGAGCTCCCCGGTCTCGAGATCAATGATGAACGCCGTGGCGTCGATGGTCTTCTCCTCATTACTGTGGGAGAAATCGGTCTGCCCTTGGAAATAGCCGAGCCGCTTCCCTTCCCGGTCGAACCGCGCGTGGTGCAGGGAGTGTCCGGGGATGGTCCGCACGGACTCCCAGGTGCCGAGCTCGAGCACCTCGATGCCGTCGTTGACGACCGCCGCGCGGCGTCCGTCCGGGGAGTAGGCCACCTCGGCCGTGGAGCGGACGGTCAGTTTCTTCACGAACTTCCATTCCCCCGCGCCGACCTGGCTCTTTTTCAACGTTTCCTCGGCCAGAAGCGGCGGCAGGGGCGCGGCAGGTGGCGCCACGGCGGGGACCTGCATGTCCGCGACCGGGGTCGCGTCCTTCGTGGCGGTCATCGGATCGGTCGTCGGGGTCGGGGTCATGACATCACCCGGCGAGGTGCCCTGAACGGCAGCCGCGGGCTCGGCGGCCTTCGGCTTTCCGGAGCCCTTGCAGCCAGCGGTCCCCACGAGCTGGCAGGAGACCGCAAAAATGAGCATCAGGCGGGAAATGGTTCTTCGGTCGTTGGTGTTCATCGTTTCCTCCGGTCCATCGGCAACAAAGATACAAAATCCGTTTCCAGACAACAATCAAAAAATCCTGGAACTGACCGCGCCCGGCCGAGCCTGCCTGTGCCAAAGCACCCCCGGGTGGCTACCCCGAAGATTATTCCTTGCCAGAGCGTCAACGCGGGAATAGAAACTGATACCTATTGAAAGCCGCGGCCCCACGGAGCAGGAGCTTGGCCGCGGGCGCTGCCAGGGAGCGATGCGTGATGACGGAAACAACCTCCGAACACATGAACCCCGGGACAACCGGGAAACAAATTTCCCGCACGGGCAGCGGCGGCGTCTTCCGCCTGATCCGCACGATCCTGCTGCTGGTCGTGGTCTTCGGACTCGGGGCGGCACTCGACCACTTCTTCATCTATCCGCGCATGACGTCCGTCGCCTGCGACACCGCCGTGCTGCTGGCCGCCGGCAGCGTGGTGGGTGACTTCACGCTGTACGACGCCGAGGACCGGACCTTCGCGCTCTCGACGCTCACCGCCGGCCGGGCCGCCCTGATCGTCTTCGAGGACAAGGACGCCGGCAAGCAGAACCAGGACTTCAAGCAGCGCTTCGGTGTCCTTCAGAAGACGCTCGGGGACCGGATCGTGCTGCTCCCGGTGGCCGACGTATCGAATTTCAATTACTTCCCGGCCAAGCGCTTCGTGAAGAGCGCCCTGAGGGACGCCGCCCGCAAGGACGGCATCACGGTGTACGCGGACTGGAGCGGCGCCGGGAGGACCCTCCTGCGCCCCCGGGCGAAGCTCTCGAACCTCCTCCTCATCGACAAGGAGATGAAGGTGCTGTGGGCGAGCTCAGGCCAGCTCGCGAAGCCGCAGGAGGACGAGCTGCTCGAGCTGGTGAAATCCCTCGCCCGATAGCCGACCGCCCGCTCCGAGACTTCCGGAAAAACCTGACCCGGTCAACCGTCCCGCGTCGTGAGCGCTCGAACCACCTCGCGGACCCGATCCTGCCAGGAGGGGGGGCGCCACCCGGTCACCCCCTCCAGTTTCGCGGTGTCGAGCTTGCTGTAGGCCGGTCTGGCCGCCGGCGCGGGAAACGCCCTGGAGTCGACGGGCACCAGTTGGCCGCGCCAGCCGATGGACAGCGCGAGCTCCCGGGCGAACTCGTACTTCGAGGCAACCCCGGAGTTGGAGACGTGGAACAGACCGCCGGCCCGTCGTTCGAGCAGGAGCAGGGTCGCCTGCACCAGATCCCGGGTGCAGGTCGGCGCGGACACCTGATCGGTGACCATCCTGATTTCGTCCCTGCTCGCGCAGAGCTCCAGGAACCGCCGGACGAAGTTGACCCCGTGAGCGCCGAACAGCCAGGACGTCCGAATCACCAGCGCCCCCGGATCGTGCTCCAGCGCCGCCCGCTCCCCATCGAGCTTGGATTGCCCATAGACGGATCTCGGCGCCGGCGGGTCGATCTCCACGTAGGGCCTGTCGGACTCTCCGTCAAAGACGAAGTCGGTCGAATAGGTCACGAAGGGGACGCCCTTCTCCCGCGCGGCGCCGGCCAGGAGGCCGGGCGCGAGGGTGTTCACCGCCCGGCATGCCTCCGGCTCAGCCTCCGCCTGATCCACGTTGTTGTAGGCGGCGCAGTTGATGATGCCGGTGATGTCGTGGGTCTCCACGAACCGCCGGACCTGGTCGGCATCGGTGATGTCCAGCTCCGGTCGGTCCGTCGCGATCCAGGAAATCCCCTGCTCCCGAAAGGTGGCCTGGAACTCCAGACCCAGTTGACCCCGTGCGCCCGTCAGGAGAATCATGGAAAGACCCCGCTCTTAAAAAAATCCTGGAAAGACCTGAGGTTCCGGTCCTTCTCCGAGACGAGGGGGGACAGGACGCCATGCGCCTCCAGCTGCCAGTCGATGGCCAGCGTGTCGTCATCCCACCGGATTCCGGAGTCGTGCTCGGGATGATACACGTCCGAGCACTTGTAGATCGTCACCGTTCCCGCCTCGAGGCTGAGAAAGCCGTGGGCGAACCGCTCCGGAAGGTAGATCATCTTTCCATCGTCCGCCGACAGTTCCATGGATAACCACCGGCCGAACGTGGCGCTCTCGCGGCGCAGGTCCACCGCCACGTCGAGCACCCTGCCGCAGGCCACCCGGACGAGCTTCGCCTGGGGGTGCTCGGCCTGGAAATGCAAGCCCCGCAGCACGCCCCGCTTCGACACGGACTGGTTCTCCTGGCCAAAACGCCAGGCAAAACCCAGGGCCGCGAAATCCCGCTCATGGTAGACCTCGCGGAAACTGCCCCGGTCATCCTCCCAGACCTTCGGAGTCAGGACCACCAACCCGTCGAAGCCAGTCTCTTCCACTGTCCATTTGGTCATGCATCACCCTTCGACGTTCGGCTACCGGGCCGCGTCCTTCACTAGGTCGAGCAGCTGGTCCTCCTGCGTCTTGGTGAGCTGGCCGGCGCTCGCCCACAGCACCTTCCGGTTCCTGTCGACGAGCACGAGGTTCGAGCGCTTCGAGGAAGCGCCGAGGGCGGTCTTCCCCTTGCCGCTCCAGTCCGCGTAGACCTTGACGCCGACCTTCTTGCCGGCGTCGCGCAGGGCGCTCTTCACGAACCCCTTGGCCGGCCAGTAGTCGTAGTCGGACACGTCGGCCACCGGGATCAGCACGATCTTGCCCCCCAGGGTCTTCTGGAGGGCGTCGAAGCGCTTCTTGAAGGCCTGGTTCTGGCGGCCGGCGTCCTTGTCCTCGAAGACGATCAGGGCGGCCTTTCCTGCGTACAGCGCGGAGAGCGAGTAGCCCTTGTCCTGATGGTCGTGGACCTTGAAGTCCCCCAGCGTGCTGCCGGTGCGGATCAGCGCCGCGGCCTCGACCGCGACCAGGGAAACGGCGAACATGAACACGAGCATCCAACGCATCATCCCACCTCCGTATCCGTGCCGGACCCGGCGCGCGTCAGATCGTCGACCACCGCCCGGAAGCGGGCGTGCACGTCATACCGCGCGAAGGAACGGGCGAGTGCCACGGCGCGCTCCTTGAACGTGACCACCGAGAGCACCCGCCGGACGGCCTCGACAACCGCGTCCGCCGACACAGTGCTGGCCCGGAGCTGGAGCCCGGCGCCCGCGTCGCGCACGGCCGTCATGGCGAGGAACTGGTCCAGGTTGCTCGGGATGCCCACGACCGGCGCACCCTCGGCGAGCGCCTGGTAGGCCGTGCTGGCGCCGCCGTTGCAGACCACCACGGCGGCGCGGCGCGCGACGAGCTCTCCGGGCACCACGTCGGCCACGCGCACGTTGGCGGGCACCGATTTCAGTTTCCCGCGGCCCGCCGTCGACACCAGCGCGTCCACCGGCAGCCGCCCCAGCGCTTCGAGGACCGCGGGCAGCGCGCGGACGTCCCCCGAAGAGCCGAGCGTGGCGTAGACCAGGGGCCGCGACCGGCCCAGCTCCTCGATGCCTGCCGGCGGTGCCACCCGGGGCGACCACAGGATCGGGCCGAGGAACACGCGCCGCGGATCGTGCTGTGAGACCGGCACCAGCGCCTCGTCGTCCGGGTAGAGGGTGCGGTCCCCCCAGGTGATCACCTCGGGCAGGCTGCCGAGTTCGGGGAGCCGGTGGTGCCGGCGGAGCTCGTTCACCGGCCTGGCGAAGTGCGCGAACACCTTGGGCAGCGCCAGCGGGAAGTACTTCTCGGCCACGGAGAGGCCGACCACCCTGATGATGGGGTGATCCGGGAGCGGGAAACGTTCGCGGACGGCGAGCGGGCTCCAGAACGCGTTCACCACCGTCGCGCAGGGCACGCCGGCGAGCGGCGCCGAGATGGCGGTGGACCAGCGCAGGTCCGAGACGACGACGTCGGGCTTCACCCGGTCGAACAGGCGCCGCTCGTCGTCGACGTAGGAGGCGAGCGTCGAGCGGTCGTAGATGCGGCCGCCGCCGGTGATGGCGGCCTCGAGCTTCTTCGGATCCATGGACACCAGGGGCCAGCGGGTCATGCGCCCGGGGGCGAGGGTCTCGTCGTCGAACAACTGGGGATCGAAGCTGCCGCAGGCGAAGTGCACCTCGAACGCGCCGGGATCGAGCCCTCGCGCGAGCACCAGGCTGCGGACGATCTGGGACCAGGAGGCGTGTTCGCAGAGAAACAGGATCCGACGCATGAGCAGGCGCTTTCCGTGTGCACGAGGCTGCACCGCGCAGGTTTGTACCCACGTTGAAAACTATCCCCGCGGGCATGGCCGAAGTCAAGCTGTGTCAAGGCCGGTGCTTGACATCCGCCTGCCCCTCGGGAATTATCCCCGCCGGTGCCCAACCCGCGGGAGGGTCATGGACAAGATCATCGAAGTGCGGAACCTGAAAAAGAGCTACGGCGACGTGCAGGCCGTGCGGGGGATCGACTTCTTCGTGAAGAAGGGCCAGTTCTACGCCTTCCTGGGCCCCAACGGCGCGGGCAAGAGCACCACCATCGACATCCTGTGTACCTTCCTGCGGCAGGACTCCGGGGAGGTCGTCATCGACGGCATCACGGGGGACGACGACGCCGTCCGCAAGAAGATCGGCGCGGTGTTCCAGGACAGCCTGCTCGACGACCTGCTCACGGTCCGGGAGAACCTGCATACCCGGGGCGCGTTCTACGGTCTCTCCCGGTCCGCCCTCGCCTCGGCCATCGACCGCGTCGGGAACCTCACGGGCGTGACGGAGTTTCTGGACCGACGGTACGGCACCCTCTCCGGCGGGCAGCGCCGCCGGTCCGACATCGCGCGGGCGCTGCTGCACGGCCCCGAGATCCTCTTCCTCGACGAGCCCACGACCGGGCTCGACCCGAAGACGCGGCGCGGCGTCTGGGAGACCGTGCGGGACCTGCAGCGCCTGCACGGCACCACCGTGTTCATGACCACGCACTACATGGAGGAGGCCGCCGCCGCCGACTACGTCGCCGTGATCGACCGGGGCCTGATCACCGCGGCCGGGACACCCGCCCAGCTGCGCGAGAAGCACGCCACGGATCACCTGGTCATCACCCCCCGCGACCTGGGCGCGCTCGAGCGTGAACTGGAAAACCGCCAGGTCGCCTGGGAGCTCCGGGGGGCAGCGGTCCACATCCCCCTGGTCACCACGCGGGACGCCCTGCCCCTGCTCGACGCCCTCGAACCGCACATCGCCATCTTCGAGGTGCGGTGCGGCAGCCTCGACGAGGCCTTCGTCAACATCACCGGCCCGGACGCGGTCGGGGCAGGCGAGGTGGAGCCATGAACGTCGCCCTCGCACTCGCCGGGCGGAACCTGCGGGTCTTCTTCCGCGACCGGACCCAGGTGTTCTTCTCCCTGCTCTCGGTGTTCATCGTCATCGGGCTGTACGTGCTCTTCCTCGGGGACATGATGCAGGCCGGCGTCGCCAGACCGGGCGTGGACACGCGCTTCCTCATGGACAGCTGGATCATGGCCGGCCTGGTCACGGTGACCTCGGTCACCACGATCATGGGCGCGTTCGGAATCCTCGTCGAGGACAAGACCCGGAGGATCGACAAGGACTTCAAGTCCGCGCCGATCCGGCGCTGGCAGCTCGTCGCCGGCTATTTCCTGAGCGCCGTGGCCATCGGCATGATCATGTGCTGCATCTCCCTGGCGCTGACCCAGATCTACGTCATCTCGGCCGGCGGCCGCCTGCTCCCGGCGGGGGCGCTGTTGCGTTCCCTGGGGGTGATGCTCCTGGCAGTGCTGTGCAGCAGCGCGATGATCTTCTGCCTGGTCTCCGTGTTCCAGACCAGCGGCTCCTTTGGCACCGCCAGCATGCTGATCGGCACCATGATCGGCTTTCTGACCGGCATCTACATCCCCATCGGCTCCCTGCCCGAGGGGGTGCAGGCCGTGATCCGGCTCTTCCCGCCCACCCACGCGGCCGTGCTTTTTCGGCAGGTCATGATGGAGGTCTCCATGAGCGAGGTCTTCGCCGGGGCGCCCCCCGAGGTGGTCCGGGACTTCAGTTTGAAGCTCGGGGTGGAGTTGACCTTCTTCGGCCGGACGGCCTCCCCGGGCGTCAGCCTGCTGTTCCTGGGCCTCACCACCGTCGGGTTCTTCGGGCTGGCCCTCGTCATCGCCCGACACAAGAAGACGTGAATCGCCGGTCAGGGTTCGGACACCGGCACCGGCGTGGCGCGGGTCTCGAGCGTGCCATCCCCGAGCCGCCCGTTGCCGTTGTAACCCCAGCACCACACCGCGCCCGTCTCGGCGAGCGCGCAGGCGAAACTGAACCCGACCGAAATGTCGGTGAACCGGCCCGGAGGCAGCAGCACCTCGGCGGGCGTCGTCTGCGGTGAGGAGGAGACCACCCCGAGGCCGGTCTCGCCGCTGCCCTGGGCGCCCCAGCACCACACGCGACCGGTCGTGTCCAGGGCGCAGGTGTCATAGGCGTTGTTCTCGATCCGGATGAAGGTCACACCCCCGGGCATGACCGAGCCGATCATGTTGCCGTGGAAGATGCCGATGCAGGCCCCGGTGGTCGTCCCGTCACCCAGCTGCCCCCAGGAGTTCTCGCCGCTGCACAGCGCCGCGCCCGCTGGGTTGAGCACGCAGGTGTTGCGATAGCCCACCGACAGGGCGGTGTACTGCACCCACTGCATCCAGTACGGGAGGGTGTAGTTGCCGTACAGGGCGTTGTAGCCGCTGCAGCTGTTCACGTTCGGATCGACGTTGAGCGTCCGGGCGTGTCCGTACGCGCCCCAGCATTGGGCATAGCCGCTGGGGGTGAGCCCGCACACCGTCTCGAACCCCACGGCCAGCCGATTGAAGATCTCCCCGGTGGACACCGCCTTGGGAATGAGGCTCTGGTCGTGATACCCGCCCGTCCCCAGTTGCCCATATTCGCTGAAACCCCAGCACCAGGCCTTGCCCGTGTTGTCAAGCGCACAGGTGTGGATGCCACCCAGACCGATGGCTCCGAAGGTGCGACCGACAGGCAACTGTGAGGCGTCGACGGCCACGGGCACCGTGGACGCGGTCGTGGAGTTGGTCCCGAGCTGGCCAACGTGGTTGCGGCCCCAACACCAGGCGCCCCCCAGGTCGTCGATGGCGCAGGTGTGCTCGTAGCCCGCGGCAATCTTCACGAACGTGCGCCCCGCCGGCATCGTCACGGGCACAGGACGCCAGGCGTCCTGCATCAGGCTCTGGCCCAACTGACCCCAGCCACCGGAGCCCCAGCACCAGGCTGCCCCCAGTTCGTCGAGGGCGCAGGCGTGCTGGCCCCGGGCGCTCACGGCCACGAACCGCACACAGGCGTCGTGATCGGCGGACGCGCAGTCGGCGGCGCACACGGCCTGCCCGCGCCAGAAGCCGGCCGCGCGGCAGGAGAGCGCCCCCAGCGCGGCGCCGTCGCAGGCCTCGCCGAAGGCCTCCTGGAGCACGCCGTCCCCGCAACGCTCGCAGGGGTCGCCGTCGAGGGCGCAGGTCGCCGTGCAGCCGGGGGTGCCGCCGTAGTACCCGAGCCCGACGCAGGTGTTGCCCAGCGCGGCGCCGTCGCAGGTCTCACCGAAGCCGGCCTGGATCACGCCGTCCCCGCAGCGCCCGAAGGCCTCGCAGTAGGTGAGCAGCGTGCGGCAGTCGGCCCCGCACACCAGCGGCCCCTCGTGGTAGCCCAGGTCCGCGCAGGAGGCCGCCCCGCCGAAGTTCGCGCCGTCGCACTCCTCGCCGAACCAGTGCTGGAGCACGCCGTCCCCGCAGCGTCCGTAGTGCGCGCAGTAGGTGGTGTCCAGCCGGCAGTCGGCGCCGCAGAACACGGGCCCGTCGTGCCACCCCAGGGCGGCGCAGTCCGCGACTCCGCCCAGATCGTCGCCGTCGCAGGTCTCCCCGAAGGCCGCCTGGATCACGCCGTCCCCGCAGGCGCCCAGCGCGCCGCAGCGGCTGGTGTCCAGCCGGCAGTCGGGCGTGCAGGATAGGGCACCGCCATAGTATCCGAGCGCCGTGCAGGAGCCGGCCTCTCCCAGGTCCGTGCCGTCGCACTCCTCCCCGTACCAGGCCTGGATCACGCCGTCTCCGCAGGCGCCGTAGGTGGCACAGAAGGACGTGTCCAGCCGGCAGTCGGCGCCGCAGAACACGGGACCTTCGTGAAAACCAAGGTCGGTGCAACCCGTGATCCCGCCCAGGTCGTCGCCGTCGCATTCCTCCCCGGTCCAGCCGGTGATTGTCCCGTCCCCGCAGCCGGGCTGCCGCTGGCAGCCGGCGGTGTCGAACCGGCAACCGGCGCAGGCCAGCACGCCATCCCCCAGGCCCAGGGAAGCGCAGGAGGCACCCCCCAGATCCCGGCCCTCGCAGTGCTCGCCGTGCTCCGCCTGCAACTGGCCGTCGCCGCAGCGGCCATAGGGCTCGCAGGCGGCGGTCTCGAACGTGCAGGTCAACCGGCTGCAAACGAGATCTCCTCCGTTGTAGCCCAGCTTCCGGCAGCTCGCGCCTCCCAGGTTGTCACCGTCGCACTCCTCGCCCAACCACGGGAAGATCACGCCGTCCCCGCACACCGGGATGGCGTCGCAGCCGGACACGTCGAAGGTGCAGCCGGCCCCGCAGGCCAGCGTGCCCGCGCCAAGCCCGAGGGATTCGCAGGTCTGGCCGGCCAGGTGGGAGCCCTCGCACTCCTCGCCGTACCACCGCTGCACCGCGCCGTCCCCGCAGAACCCGACGCAGGAGGAGAAGTCCAGGCGGCAGTCCGCCGTGCACGCCAGGTGCCCGCCGTAGAACCCGAGGCCCAGGTTGGCGCAGGTCTTCGAGCCCGCGTCGTCGCCGTCGCACTCCTCGCCGTTCCAGGCCTGCAGGGTGCCGTCGCCGCAGGCGGGCTGGCGCGCGCAATCACCGGGATCCAGGGTGCAGTCGTCCGTGCAACCCAGCGTCCCTTCCCCCAACCCCTCGCTGGCACAGGTGGCGCCCCTCAGGTTCTCCCCGTCGCACTGCTCGCCGGTCCAGTCGCTGACCGAGCCGTCCCCGCAGGCCGTGGCCACCTCGCATCCCGCCGTGTCGAAGGTGCAGTCGGCCGCACAGGCCAGCGCGCCCTGCCCCAGGCCCAGGGTCCCGCAGGTCTCCCCCGCGAGGTGTTCCCCGTCGCACTGCTCGCCGTGCAGCGTCTGCACGATGCCGTCGCCGCAACGCCCGGCGCACACGGTCAGGTCCAGCGAGCAGTCGTCCCGACAGGCCAGCGGCCCGAACTGCAGGTAATACCCCAGCCCGAGGCAGTCCGTGACCGGCAGCGCTGCGCCGTCGCACTGCTCGGCGGGATCGAGGAAACCGTCGCCGCAGGCGGAGACGCTCTTCGTGTCCGCGTCGCAGGCCGCCAGGGACCAGGACAACATCATGATGATTATGAGGAACGGCTTTTTCATGGGACCCACTCCGATGCACAGATTGTAGAAAAAAATCCCCGAAAAGACAACGTCGATGAAGGATCGGCCTCGGGACTTGCATTTCCCGAAAGTTGGTCCATGATACACCACCGTGCCGGCCGAAGTAGAGGCCGGCCGAAACGGCCCAGGACGACTTCGAGGTAACCCATGCAGCGAATCCACTTTCTGATTGCTTCTCTTATCCTCCTTTCCATCGGACTCCCCGCCTGCGACGAGGAGGACGTGCGCGAGAACCAGGAGATCGTGGTGGGGGGCACCGTCCCCGAGGGCTATGACGGCCCGATCACCCGGGTGCTCGAGGACAACATCCATTCCACCAAACAACGCAGCTCGCTGATCCTCAGCGAGGCCTCGTTCCGCTACTCGGACACCTACGGATACACCCGCTTCTTCAACCACGCCAACGCCAACGGCTATCCCCACGACCGCATCACCGGCGGCTACCTCACGGCCGCGGTGCTCGCGGACTATGACGTGCTGGTGATCAACCTCGTCCACGACACGCGCCCGGACTTCACGGAAGCCGAGCGCCGGGCCATCGTGGAGTTCGTGCACGGCGGCGGCGGGCTCTTCCTGGTGGCCGACCACACCAACGTCTACCGTCACGCCGAGCGCGTGAACCGCTTCCTCACCGAGATGGGGATCACCATCCGCTACGAGTCCGCCGTGGACGAGGGCGCCCACTCCGTCGAGGGGAAGGCCTGGATCCTCATCGACGACTTCGTGGAACACCCGGTGACCGCCGGCGTCACAGAGATCTCGTTCCTCACCGGCGGCACCATGGACTCCGCAGGCGGGCTGGGCTTCATCTCCGAACTGGGCTGGGGCGACTTCTGGAACCCGGACAACGAGGAGAAGCCGGTGGGCATGTACGGGAACTGGATCTACGACGAGGACGAGGACCACGGCCCGCTCGCGGTGACCGCGGCGGTGGAGTACGGCGCCGGGCGCGTGTTCGTCATCGGGGACCAGAACATCTTCGGCAATCCGTACCTGTACTTCATCGACAACCACAAGATCGCCTTCAACGCCCTGGAGTGGCTCGCCAAACGGGAGCACGAGGGCCCCCCCCTGCGCCTGCGCCGCCCGGACGGCTTCCACCTGCGCATCGACACCCGCGCGGATCGCTTCTCCATGTCCCAGGTGTTCGAGGACACCGACCACTTCACGTTCCTGATCAACCTGAGCCGCCACGCGGACATGATCGCCCACGCCACCCGCGCGCCGCTGGACTACCTGCCCGACGCCTTCCTGGTGGCGGATCCCATCGACACCGTGGACGCGAGCGCGCTGGCCGAGGCCGACGCCGTGCTCGCCGCCGGCGGCCAGGTGGTGCTGGTGCAGGACCCCGCCCGGGTGACCCCGGCCACCGCCGCCTTCCTCGACCGCTTCGTGCCCGAGGCGGGTCTGCGCGACGCCGACGGCGCACCCTGGTCCTACGCCGCGGGCACCTACGCCCCCACCGTGGAAGGCGTGACCCTCGAGCTGCCGCTGCGCGGCCAGACCCACACCTTCCCCGCGTGCCCGGCGCTCACCTGCCCCGGCCACGCCCTGTGGACGGCCACCGGCGACGACGGCTCGTGCGACGTGCTCTGCGAGTACGCCGTGGGTCAGGGCCGCGTGCTGCTCATGACCGCGGGCGGCTGGTTCAACCAGGGCGGCCTGGGCACCTTCCACGTGAGCCCCGAGGGCGCCGAGGTTTATCACTTCCATGCCCAGATGGAGTTCACCCGGATGCTGGTGGAGTGGTAGCTTTTTCTTGACTTTTCCCCACATCGGCGGCATGTTACCGCGCTGCGTCAACGCGCACGCAAACGACATGGAGGTCGTCTCATGCTGTCCCGGTCCCTGCGGTCCACTCTCTGCCTGTTGCTCATCACCCTCGCCATGGGGGCCCTCATTTCCTGCTCCGACGAGCCCGCGCCCGCCGACGACTGGGGCATCGACGGCGCCATCGAGCCCGATGAGGAGCGCCTGGGCAAGGCCGACAGCGCCGGCACGCCGGGCCCCCCGGTGAGCGCCGACACCTCCGACACCGCCGTCTGGGAGGTGAAGAACCAGTGGGAGGACCGCGGCACCACCGAGGCCAAGAAGGCCGGCATGGCCTGGCCGGCGAACTCCGGGCTCTCCTGGGACGAGAAGTACTCCCTGTGGGTCCAGTCCATGGGCATGACCCCGGGCTGGGAGACCTCGTACCAGACGTTCATCCTGAAGACCCCGTGGGGCAAGGAGCTGCCCGCCCCGCGCCTCGAGTGCGCCGAGGTGGCCATGTTCCTGCGCATCACCTTCGCGTCCTGGTACAACCTGCCGTTCTACCTGCAGGCCGTGGACGCCTCGGGCAAGCTCTGGTTCGGCCACATGGGCGCGCGCAACGCCGCCGGCCGCTACAAGACCACTCCGCTGTACAAGACGGCCTACAAGGACCACACCTCCAAGTTCGCCGGCAAGACGAACGACTACATCATCGCCAACTGGCCCAAGGACGACCTGCTGCGCTCCCGCGCCGTGGGTGACGGCGACACCATGACCTTCCTCACGGGCTCGGGCGCCCAGCGCGGCGGCCATTACTTCGACGAGATCTTCCTGAACAAGCGTGTCGGGCACTTCATGCGCCTGGTGCTCACGTACTTCGGCTCGGTGAACCTCTCGAGCTCGATGAACACCTACAATCTCAAGCCCGAGGCCCTGCGCACCGGGGACATCCTGGTCCACCGCTGGCAGCGCCAGGGCATCGGGCACGTCATGGTCGTGAAGAACGTCACCGCCCTCGAGGGCGGGAACTTCGAGGCCAACATCGTGTCCGGCTCCATGCCGCGTCGCCAGCCCAAGTGGGAGACGCCGACCTACACCAAGGACAACTTCACCAGCGCCAACGGCGGTGGCCCTGGCGAGAACTGGGACGGCGAGGCCTACGCAGCGCTGGGCGGCGGCCTCAAGCGCTGGCGCGTGGCCAAGAACGTGGGCGGCCGGTGGACCAACTCCTGGATGGCCGCCGACGAGAGCTCGTGGATCAACGACACCGACCTCGAGCGCATCGCCGCCCGCCCCGCCCAGTTCGAGGATCTCCTCGGCGAGGTGGACCCGGCCACCCTGCGCGAGGCCTACCGACAGATGATCGCCGACGCCCGCAACCACCTGAAGCAGTACCCCGCCTCCTGCGCCGCCCGCACCCGCCGCGAGGCCGCCTTCGAGAAGCTCTACGCCGTCAACGCCGAACACTTCGGCACCGACCGCGCCGCCACCGACCGCGCCGAGCGCACGTTCGACGACTACGTGTTCGCCGAGCTGGTGTACCAGCAGTCCAAGACCTGCTGCTGGAACCACAGCACCTCGGCGATGTACCAGATCATCATGGACTACAACCAGGGCCTGCAGGAGGAGACCTGCGCCGATCCCGTGGTCTTCAAGGCCACCGGCGGCGGCTACGAGACCTTCCGGCTGTACGCGGAGTCCACCGGCCGCGGCTACCAGTGGGTGGCCTGGTCCGAGGACGAGGCCTGCCCGCAGCGCGCGGTGACCGACGACACCGAGGCCGTCCACGCCGCCATCCCCTGGTGCGAGGTGGGGGACACCGGCTCCGAATGCACCGACGACGCCGAGCCCAACAACGCGCCCACGGCGGCCACGCCGGTCACGCCGGGCAGCCTCACTGACCTGCGAATCTGCGAAGCCGACGAGGACTGGTTCACCTTCACCGCGACCGGGCCCTTCACCGCGACGATCACCTTCTCCCACGCCGCCGGCGACCTCGACCTCCAGCTGCTGCAGAACGGCACCGTCGTGCAGACCAGCCAGGGCACCTCCGACACCGAGACCGTCTCGGCCGGCGCGGGCAGCTTCACCCTGCGCGTCTACGGCTACGCCGGCGCCCAGGGGGACTACAGCCTCACTTTGGAGTAATCGCCTACGAGGACAGCGATGAAGAGCTGGGGCCTCGATTTCGATTTCGATTTCGATTTCGACGATCCACCCTAAGCAGTTGCGCACAGCCAAAAGCGTTGTATAAAGACGCCGGAGGGCGCACGATGACCCGCACCTGTCTGTTTTCCCTGTTCCTGCTCGGCCTGCTCCCGACGCTGGCCGCCTGTGACGAGCCACAAGAGAAGAAGCTGCCGCTGCTCGAAGATCCGCTGCGCACCGGACAGATCGACTTCGGCGGCGGCGGGCGCATCCATTACGAGATCACCGGTCCCGATTGGGACACGCCCAACGTCGCGGTGGGGGACACCCTCGTGGTGATGGGCGAGGCCCGGGTGGACGGTCTCGAGGTGCTGCCCGAGCGCAACCACATGGCCGCTTACGCCTCGGACGCGACGCCGCTTCTCACGTTCCAGCCGGAGTGGGTGGGCGACGGCGCGCCCCCCGCGGGCACCTACGAGTACGACGGCGTCCTCGTGGACGCGGCCGGGAACCGCACCCCGTTTCTCCACGCCCAGGGAGACCTGGCGTTCCTCGGTGAAGGCTACGCACCCGTCCAGGTGGCCGCCGCGTCCCTTCCCCACGACACGGCCCGTCTTTATCGCCTGGAGCTCACGCACACCTACGTCGCCGACGGCGTCTCCACCAGCCGGATCACCCACACCGAGCTCGCCCAGACCTGGAAGGCGCCCTTGCCCAACACCAAGCTCTACCAGCAGATCCTCCGCTGGGGGTGCGAGTGGCTCGACGGCACCTTCGAGGACCTCGGCGAGGCCACCGAGAACCAGCTCGCCGACACCCTGCTGCTGTCCATGACGAAGCTCGTGCCCCTGGGCTACCGCTACGGCTCCCTCGTGCGGCCGGTGCCCTACACCAACAAGGCCGAGGTCTTCCTGGACTACAAGCAGTCCGCCTGCGGCGAGTTCTACGGTTTCTTCATGGACCTGGTCGAGACCCAGGGCATCGACGCGAACTACCTGATCTTCATCTTCCCCAACCCCACGCCGGACTGGTACTCGATGTACCAGACCATCGACATCGCCGCCCTGGGGCGCGAATCGAAGGTCTGGCGCTACGGCGACCACGGCCTCGTCGAGGTCAACGGCCGCGTCTACGACCCCACCTACACGCTCATCTTCGAGAACGCGGACCAGTACGAGGACTACCTGTTCGCCAGCTTCTGCTACGGCGCCGAGGGCAAGTGCGGACGGGGCAACGCCTGGTGCCTGATCCCCGACGGTCCCCAGGGCATCTGCGCGGACAACGAGCCCGGCTACGACCCCGCCCTGGGGTTCGAGCGCTGGCGCGGCGAGACGTACTGAGGACGTGGTCATGTTCCATGATACCGTCGGTAATTCCTGCAACGTGCGGCAGAAGGACTTTGGGTCATTTTTTTCTTTTGATGTTTTCCCACGGTAGGCCGGCGACCGAAGACGGTCGCGGGACCAACCATGGGCTACAGTCGGTCAACCCGCTTCGCGGGTAAGATGGAATTGGACTCTGGCACGGGATCATCGAACCTGACCAGCGCGCTCACTCGTAGATCGTCACCCATGAAGTCATGTCGATGTAGCGCCAGTTGTCGCCGCTGTACGGGGCGCCCTGATACAGGCCGGTGTAGGTGAAGGTCGCGACCTGGCCCGGGACCACCGCAGTCGTGATGTCGGTGGACCGGAAGGGGACCTCCTTGCCCGGACACCAACCCGAGCGGCCGTACCACCAGGTGCCGTACTGGTTGGGCACGGTGCCGTCCTTCACCTGCTTGAAGCAGCCGAACTGGTCGTACACGTTGGGGAAGTCGACGACGAAGTCCGAGCCGCCCACGGTGAAGGTGTGGGTGGTGTTGCAGAACTCGGCGCAGTTGCCCGGCATGGACATGCCGTGGCCGGTGATGGCGGTGACCAGCTCCACGCGGGTGGCCGTGGCCGGAATGGGCACGTCCACGGGGGCGAACGTGTCGTTGTAGGTCTCGTCGAAGACGCGGTTGCCCGCCCACAGCGGGAACACGGCGACCGGCCGCAGCGCCCCCCCAGAGGAGGAGAAGCGGAGCTTCAGCGTCACGACGTAGGTCTCGTAGCCGGCGAAGCGGAAGCCCCGCGGACCGCCCGCGGCCAAGAGCGGGAGCAGCGCGCTGGCGTCGATGACCCAGCGTCCCTCCCGGTGGTAGGTGGTGATCCAGCGTCCGAATTCGGTGGGACAGGTGTCGGGATCGCCCTCGTCGCACAGCATCAGGGTGACGATGGAGTCCCAGGCCGGGCAGAAGCCCACCTCGCCTTCGCCGTCGCAGTCCATCGTGAGATCCAGCTCCAGGGTGTCGAACGCTGCGAGCTCGGCGGCTGACGGCAGCTCGACGAGGGCGGTGGCGTCGCTGGAGGCCACGACCTGGTCGAACACGGTCACCACCGTCGGGCGACGGGCCGCCAGCGCGGCCTCGCGGGTGGCCTCGAAGTTGTAATGGACGGCCTCGTTGGCGGCCATGGCCAGGTTCGGCCCGAACCACTGCTGGCCTTCGTCGTACCGCCTAGGGTCGGCGTAGGAGCCGATGTAGCGGAGGCGCTGGAAACGGTCGATCCCGAATCCCCAGCCCGGATCCCGCATCAGTTCTCCCAGGTACGACGGCAGAGCGCCCGCCGCGTCGGTAAGATAGTGGATCCGCGCGCCCCACCATTGGGCGTCGGCAGCCTCCAACCCGGCGAGGGCCGACGCGACGCGCCCCTGCAGGGCCTCGAGCTCGGCCGCCCGCGCGGCCTCGTCGGTGAGCACCGAGACGAAAAACACGTGGGTGTTCTTCGGCAGCAGGTACAGCAGATCCTCCACGTCCCGGGTCCAGAGCACGGCGCCCCAGTCCTGTTCCTGGCGGGGCTGGTCCTGGAGGAACAGGTAGTTGTCGCACCCGGTGAACCGCTCGGAGAAGGTCCAGTCCCCCTCGGTGGTGGCCACGGTGAAGTCCGCGGCGACGGCCTTCTTGGCGGACGAGGGCGCCGCCTCGAGGAAGGCGGCCGTGGGAAGGCCCAGCTCCTCGCAGGCCGGGTTCGGTTCGACCCCGCCGTCCCCCGCGTCGGCGTCGAGCAGATCCGAGGCGTCGACACCGCCGTCGGTCGCCGGCCGGTGCACGTCGTCGTCGCAGGCGAGGGTCGCCAGTACCAGGGCTAGCAGGAGCAGGATGTGCAGGGAAAAGGACCGCTTGGCGTTCATGGGACCTCCTGGGGTGTCTTGAAACTACTTGCGCCGTCGGGATTTTTCCAGCATAAACTTTCGTCCGGACGGCGCTCTCCGTCCCCGAGGTCCCCATGCCGCACGCCTTCTCCCGAACCGAGCTCCTCATCGGCGCCGCCGGACTCGAGCGTCTGCGCACGAAGCGGGTGGCCGTGTTCGGCATCGGCGGCGTGGGCTCGTACGTGGTCGAGGGGCTGGTGCGCGCCGGCGTCGGGCGCCTCGTGCTCGTCGACGACGACCGCGTCGAGGTGACCAACCTCAACCGCCAGCTCCACGCCACGCTCGCCACCGTGGGCCGCCCGAAGGTCGAGGTGCTGCGCGAGCGCGCCCTCTCGATCAACCCGGCGATCGAGCTCGTCGGGCTCCGAGATCGGAAGAGCACACGTCTGAACTCC
>CALKWH010000316.1 GCA_938004375.1 uncultured Pseudomonadota bacterium | reverse complement strand
CATACGAGTTCGTATTCGGTGACTGTAGTTCAGACGTGTGCTCTTCCGATCTCGCAAGGACAAGACGAAGGCGATCCCGCCCAGCGAGGCCAGGAGCAACAGGGCGGAGGTGTAGTCCCAAACGGCGATCCCCTGCCCCACCCGCTCGGCGGTGACGCCGGGGTTGGACCACTCGGTGACCCAGCCTATTAAAACAGGCACGCCCCACAGGCCGACGTTCTGCAGCATGCCCATAATGCCATAGGCTGTGCCCAACTGCCGCTGGGGCACGAGGAACGGGATGGACGGCCACATGGCGGCCGGCACCAGGGAGAAGGCGAGACCCAGGACGACCATCGGAATGATGGGCGTCAGCATCGTCAAACCCAGGACGAGATGGACGGCCATCAATAAAAAAGATCCCACGACCATCATCGTGGCACGTCGCCCGAACCGGTCGATGAAGAGCCCCCCCAGGGGTGTCCCCACGATGGTCGCCAGGATGACGGTGGACGGCAGCGCGCCGGCGAGGTGGGTGGAGAGGCCGAATTTGTTCTGCAGGATGTCCGTCGCGAAGGAGGTGAAGGGGAACACCGCACCATAGAAGAACACGCCCAGCATGGTGATGGCCAGGAAGGTCCGGTTGGTGACCAGGTCCCGCAGATCGGACATGCGGAACACGTCGTCGGACTTCTCCTTCGGCCCACGGTCCAGGGAGTCGAGGGAGGCGTAGACGAAGAAGGCGCCCAGGGAGAGGATCATGACGCAGGCGGCCGTCCACATCGTGAGGGAGAGGCCTGGGTAGCGCGAAGCCATCACCCACAGGCCGGTGCCCGAGGGGACGAGCTCGAAGGTCCGCGTGCCGTCCACCATCGCGGCGCTGACGTTGAACGCGGCGAACGTGCCCAGGCGGCAGACGACCAGGTTCAGCCCGAACGCCAGGGCAAGCTCCCGGTCCCGGAACCAGCGGGCGACGACCTTGTTCTGGGCGACGATGAGCACCTCGGCCCCGAAGCCGAAGAGGATCCGGCCGGCGATCATCACGAGCAGCTCGCCGGAGACGCCCGGCACGACGTCGGTGAGCGCCCCGCGCAGCGCGCTGCGGCGGAAGAACTCCGAAGCTCCCACGGCCATCAGGAGCGCGCCGGCCACGCACAGGAGGGTGAAGATGAGGCCGGCGAAGCGCACGCTCCTGCGGTCCATCAGGATGCCGCCCAGGATCGTGATTCCCAGGATGTTGGGCCACGAGTAGAACGACACCAGCCATCCGAAGTCGGTGGGCCCCATCCCCAGCTCGGCCTCCATGGCCCCGCGCAGCGGCGAGATGGCGTCGTAGACGTAGTAGCCGCCGAACACCACCAGGCTCATCGAGAACATGACGGCCCAGCGGAGCCATGGTCTCGGTCGCTCTTCGGGGGAAGCCGTCATGGGGGCGCGGACGGTGACCTAGAGGCAGGCCGATCGGTGGAGGGTGCAGCGGGTGCGGTGGGTCTCGAGCAGCGCCCGCCGCAGCGTCTCCACGGAGTCCGCCGCGAGCCAGCGCTCCATGAACTCCGGATCGTGGGAGGACCGGGACAGCGCCGCCAGCGCCTGCAGATGGAAGTAGCGATGGTCGTAGCCCTCCACGAGCATCAGGATCGCGTGGATCGGCTCGGACTCGCCGGGGAAGGAGACGCCGGCGCGCGAACGCGCGAGGAGCATGGCCGCACGGGCGATGCCGGGCACGATGACGTGGGGGATGGCGATGCCCGCCTTGACCACGGTGGAGCCCTCGGCCTCGCGGGTATGGAACGCCGACAGCAGACGCTCGGGGGGCAGGTCGGTCACGGGCGCGAGCTGCCCGACCGCGACCTCGAGGAACCGGGAGAAGTCCATGGGTTCGTCGAGATCCAACTGCACGCAACGGTCGATGACGACGCAGAACCGATCCTCGTCTGAGGGCGTACAGTAAAATATATTGCGATCGGCCATGATAGCGGAACAGGTCCCGAGCCGGGCCGTCCGTAAAGCCGGACGCGGCAGCTCTTTCGACGCCGGTGTAATTTTCCACCGAAATTGAAAAAAATCAAGGGTTGTTTTGAGACTCCGTGACCTCCCGTTCACACGGGTGTATCTGAAAATACATGGAAAAACCTGAAAAAAAATCTTGCGCTGAATAATTCCCGGGACAGAATAGTAACGCGATGGCGGGAAACGGCCACACTCTGGCATGAACTTCAAACGGAGGAGAGCTACCATGAAACTCACCACATTTTTATTCACTTTGTCCACACTCATCCTGCTGCCGCTGGCCGCCTCCGCCCAATACTATGGCGCGCCCGGCGGGCCCGGCATGTCCCCCTATTTCGAGCCCCACCGCTTCGGCTGGGTCCACGAAGGGTCTTTGGCCGTGGCCGGCCTCACCGGCGAGGGCCGCGAGGACTACAGCGGCGGCGGCGGCGTCTACTACTCCGGCCTGTTCCGTCCGCAACCCAGCCTGGGTCTGGGCCTCCACGTTGCCGCCGGCTCCATCACTCTCGGCGAGGATCTCGCGGGCGAGATGTCCACCCTCTCCTACGCGGTGGTCGCCGGCGAGGGCCGCGTCTACATCCCTGCGGGCATGATCGACTTCTGGGGCTCGGTCATCATCGGCGGCGGCTCCCTGGACGAGACCGTCAACACCACCTACACGAGCACGAGCACGCGGACCGGTCCGGTGGTGGGCTTCGGCGCGGGCGGCTCCTTCTTCATCACGCCGAACATGTCCATCGGCGCCCAGTTCCGCATGTACCGCATGTTCCCTCGGGACGACGAGGCGGTGGAGACCTCGGAAGTGGACTCCTCCACGGATTACGTCGGCCTCTGGTGGACCCTGGGCGTGGTCGGCACGCTGCATTACTAGCCTCAACCCCGGAATCTACGACGGAGACGACCCCATGACGAAACGCACCTTCGCCACGCTCACCACCGCAGCCCTCTCCCTGGTCCTGGCCACGGGCTGCTATGTCCAGAACCCCCAGTCCACCGCCGGCCGCGACGCCCCCGTCGAGGAGGCCGGCCCCGAAGCGGGACAGCCCCAGGAGGGCGAGCCCGGCACCGAGGAGGGCGAGGTCCCGCCGCCCGCGCCCGGCACCGAGGGAGGTGATGGGTACGAAGAGGGCAACGTCCCGGTGGATCCCGGTCCCACCTGGTAGCCGCCGCCCCCGTTTTTTTCTTCCCTGTTTGACCGGGGTCTGGTACATGTCTGCTTTCCCGGACGGCTCGAACGACGGGAACCCGGAGCGCACCGGCAGACCATGACGAACACACGCAGCCTCTTCACCACCCCCGCCGTCGGCATCGACGCGGTCTCCATCTTCGTCCCCCATCATTACTTCAGCATCGAGGAGCTGGCCCGGATCCGCAACGTGGACGCCGAGAAGTTCACGGTCGGCCTGGGCTGCTCCAAGATGGCCATCCTCGGCCCCACCGAGGACCCGGTCACCATGGCTGCGGGCGCCGGCCGCAGCCTGCTGGACCGCGTGGGCCTGGACCCGCGGGACGTGGGACTGCTGCTGGTGGGCACCGAGAGCGCGGTCGACGAGAGCAAGCCCATCGCCGTCTACGTCCACGAGATGCTCGGGCTCTCGCCCCGCTGCCGGGTGATGGACCTGAAGAACGCCTGCTACGCGGGCACCGCCGCCCTGCGCGCCGCCATGGCGTGGGCCGCCACCCCGGCCGCCGCCGGCCGCAAGGCGCTCGTCATCACCACCGACGTCGCCTACTACGACCTGGCCAGCCCGGGCGAGCCCACCCAGGGCGCCGCCGCCGTGGCGCTGCTGGTCTGCGCGAACCCCCAGTTGCTCACCATCGACGCCCAGACCGAGGCCGTCTACACCCGCGAAGTGATGGACTTCTGGCGCCCGACCTACCGCAACTCCGCGCTGGTGGATGGGCACTTCAGCCTGGAGTGCTACCTCGAGAGCCTGCGGGCCTGCTACCACCTGCACAAGGAACTGACCGGGCTCTCCCTGGCCGACTTCCGCCACGTGCTCTTCCATACGCCGTTCCCCAAGATGGCGTACAAGGCGCACCACCGCCTCTTCGAGCTCGAGGGCGGCCAACTGGCCCTGGGCATGACCGAGGAGGACTCGTTCCGCTGGAAGGTCGCCCCCACGCTGCGCGCGGCCCGCGAGCTGGGCAACGTCTACGCCGCCTCGCTGTTCGCCGCGCTGATCTCCCTGCTCGAGGACGGCTCGCTCCAGCCCGGCCAGCAGATCGCGCTGTTCTCCTACGGCAGCGGCTCCTCGTCCGAGTTCTTCACCGGCCGCGTGGGCCCCGCCATCTCCTCCTGGAACGGCAACACCGGCTTCTCGGACCAGCTCACGCGCCGCCGCCGCATCTCCTACGAGGAGTACCTGTTCTACCGCGCCGCCTACGAACAGCGCAACCGCGACGGCTACTTCGTCGAGGACCAGCCCACCGAGGAGTCCCCCTTCCTGTTCCTGGGCATCAAGAACCACAAGCGCCAGTACGCCTTCCGCACACCCGGCGCCACCCGCGCCGAGGCCCCCGCCGAAGAACACGCCGACGGCAACTGATCATTCCCATTTCAGACGATTTGAAGAACCGGACAATTGCGGTATACTTGCGGCACGCTGAGCTCGGCGGAACTTGAACCGATAGGAGTACCCCATGAAAAAGACCCTGATGTTTTGCTTATCCTTCCTGATGCTACTCCCCGCGATCGCCTGCGACGACGATCCGAAGGGCAGCAACAACACGAACATGACCAAGGAGCAGTTCCTCGCTGCGGTGGCCGACCGCTATCCCGAGACCTACTGCGACTTCATCGCGCGCTGCCCGCAGCCCGACGGCGAGGAGTGGATGGTCGACCGCGAGGCGTGCCTGACCGTCATGGGCACCGTGCTCCTCGCCGAGGGCCTGCAGGAGATGGAGTGGGCGCTGGACAACGGCGCCACCCACAGCGGAGCCAACCTCGACGCCTGCATGGACGCGGTCGAGGACCTCGGCTGCACCGACGACATCGACGCCATCGAGGCCTGCAACCAGGTGCTCGTGGGCACGCTCGAGGACGGCGCCGAGTGCTCGTCGAACTTCCAGTGCGCCTCGGGGTACTGCAACACCGAAGAGGTCTGCCCGGGCACCTGCGCCGCCCGTCTCCCCCTCGGCAGCCCCTGCGCCGACGGCGGCGAGTGCGACCACGGCCTCGAGTGCGACTGGGAGAACGACGAGTGCATCGAGCCCCCCGCCCCAGCCGCCCAGGGCGAGGCCTGCGAGTGGCATGACGACTGCGTCTACGGGCTGTACTGCCTGGTCACCGACTTCGAGACCTACGTGGGCATGTGCCAGCCCTGGCTCGGCGAGGGCGACGTCTGCGACGGCGACGGCGCCATGGACAACCTCTGCGAGCCCGGCCTGGCCTGCGACCCCGAGTCCGGCGAGTGCGCGGACGTGACCATCGTGGGCGTTGGCCAGACCTGCAACGGGGAGACGATCCAGTGCGACCTGAGCGAGCACGCCATCTGCACGGGAGGCGAACTGACCAGGACGTGCGCCGAGCTTCCGGGCACCGGCGAGAGCTGCATGCAAAACGAGTACTGCTGGCCCGGCAACTACTGCGACGCCGAGAGCATCTGCCGCTCGGCCAAGGAGGTCGGCGAGACCTGCGCCGACCACGCCGAATGCATCACCGAGTACTGTGACGGCACCTGCATCTACGATCCCTGCGGCAACGAAGGCAACGAAGAAGAGCCCATCTGAGCGCAGCGCCTCCCCTCTTGACGTTCGTCAACCCCGCTGATACCGAATCTTCGTACAGGCTGATTATTCCGGTCACTTCGTGACCTCAAACGGGACGCCCTTTTGCGGGCGTCCCTGGGTTATCTCACGAACAGCGCGCCGGGCTGATTGTGCTGCCCCGTCGGGTGCCAGTACGAGTGGATGCCCGAGTTCCAGTAACCCGCGGTCGAGGAATTGAACGACGTGAACATGCGCCCGATGGCCTGGAAACCGCTGGCGGTGGCCGTCCCCGCGCAGTGGTAGGCCGCCAGGTTGCCGGGGCCGTCGAGCAGGTGCAGACCGAACTCATCGAACTGATCCGCCGTGTAGGGGGCGGCCTTGTGGGCCGTGGTGCAGGCGTGGCCGTTCTCGGTGACCTTGGAGCCGTCGGCGGCCCAGATCGTGAAAGGCCCGAGGGTCTGGTCGTCGCACACCACCGAGGCATCGAAGTAGTTGCAGGTCATGGGCAGTGCCGCGGTGATGTACGAGTCCGTGACGCCGCCGACGTACGCGAGGACCTCGCCACCCGAGGCGTCGAACAGCGGGGCGGCCGCGATGGAGAAGTAAAGGACGTTGCCGTCGTTGTCGGCGGGCCGCAGCACGTCCATGGTGAGCGTCGGCAGCGGGCTTTGGGCGTGGTAGAAGCTCGCCCCCGGGCGCGGGTAGGCGCTGCCCGAAAAGCGCGTCGGCCGGACAAAGCCCTTGCCGTAGATGGCCACCAGGGTCCAGCCGCCGCCGGCCGTGGTCATGTCGCAGAAGGTCAGGTACGGGTCCTGGCCGCCCGCGGGGCCGTCGGGATCGAGGACGTACACGCCCGTGGGCGCGGCCGGATCCGCCGCCAGCAGGTCGCGGCATGAGGTCTGCACGGGCCGGTTCCGCACCCAGACGCGGTGGATGGTGTCCCGGTCGTCGTTGTTCTGGAAGTCGTCGACCTCCCAGCGGTCGTTGCCGCCGTGGACGGCGAAGTGGGCGGTCCCGGCCTGGAAGAACGGGAACGCGGTCATGGCCAGGTCACCCTGGTCGGTGTAGCCGTTGTTGGCCTTGATCGGCAGGTTGGCCGAGTGCCCGGCGAGCTGGTGCACATTGAGCCCCGCGCCGCGGCAGCTCCCCACGCCGGTGGCAAAGTAGTCGATGCAGTCCTGATCGGCCAGCGTGAAGTTCATCACGCGCCCGTGCCCGCTGGTGCGGGCGTAAAAGCGCACCTCGGTCACCGGCAGCCGTTCGAACATGGCGTTGGCGGCGTGGCCCCAGGCCTCGGCGACGCCCTGCTCGTCGGCGCCCAGGGTGTCGCTGCGCATCAGCGGCAGCCGGTCGGCGAGCGGGGCCACCGCGGGGTTGGTGTTGCGCTTGTGCAGGTAGTTCAGCACCAGCGTCCAGCCGCCGCCGTCGGTGTTCTGATCGCAGGTGACCGTGAGCCCGGTGCCGTCGACGGTGACGGCGTAGTCCCCGGTGACGCCGTGGAGCCCGTGGTTCCACACGCTGTCTGCGGCCGCGTACGAGAGGCAGTCCGGGAGGACGGGCTCCGGGGTGTCGTTGGCGGCGCAGACGACCCAGCCGCGAAAAGCCGGATCCACGAAGTTGCGCTGGTCGTTCCATCCGCCCCAGGTGCCGCCGGCGGGGTTGCGCAGGTACAGGCTGTACGCCGTGGTGTTGTCGCCGCTGGGCTCGTTCGTGGCGATGAGGCTGATGCGGGTGTCCGACACGTAGAACGAGCACGGGGCGCCGGCGCAGCGGCCCTCCCAGTTCTCGAGGCCCACGGCGCCGTCGGTCTTCGGGAACACGTTCACCAGGTTCGGCAGCGCGCCGCCGTTGTACGCGACGATGGCCTTCGCGTGGGCCCGGGTGCGGGGCACGACGACCTCGAGGCCCAGGGCGGTGCACTTCGCGCGGTAGGCGTCCTGATCGTCGGCCAGCGCCGCATCGTCGAGGCGCAAAAGCGTGTAGCCCAGGCCGCCGTCGGCGTCCATGTCGCAGAAGACCGTGAACGGGGGCACCGCGCCCGTGTCGATGAGGTACTCGCCCGTGGGCGTCATGGGATAGTGCCGCTTCAGGTGATGGCAGCTCGCGGGGCGGCAGACCAGGCCGTCGCCGGTGAAGCCCCGGTCGCAGAGGCACGACGCCTGGCCGCCCTCGACGACGCAGGTGGCGTCGGGGTGGCAGGTCAGCAGTTCGCAGGGATCGCCCTCTTCGCAGGTGAAGCCGTCGCCGTGCCACCCGCGCCGGCAGGTGCAGGTGAACGACCCCGGTGTGTTCGCGCAGTCGGCGTGGGCGTCGCAGGGCGAGGCCGCGCACTCGTCGACGTCGGCGCACCGGAAGCCCTCCGCCGCCGGATCGGGCTCCCAGCCGGCCTCGCAGCCGCACACGGGCGCGCCGCCACCGTCGTCGCAGACGCCGTGTTCGCCGCAGTCCCCAGCGTCCACCGTGCCGTCGCAGTCGTTGTCCACCTCGTCGCAGGACGTCTCCAGGGTCTCGAAATCGGGGATCAGGCCGTAGTCGGGCTCCACCCACGCCCCCGCCTCGCACACCCGGAAGCTGCCCGCGCATACTCCGTCCTGGCGGTCGGCCGCGGGCGCGTCGCCCTCGCACGTGGGATCGGCGTCCTCGGGCAGGCCGGTCGAGTCGAACGCGCACCCGCCGAGGAGAAAAACGAGAAGAATCGCAACGAGATCGCGCATGCCGGCTCCCGGGGCCGCGGCCCCCTTTCGTTATAGGGGATCGGGGGAATTTTCACAAGGGCAGCGGGCGACCGAAGACGGCGACCGAAGACGGCGACCGAAGACGGTCGAGATCGGAAGAGCGTCGTGTAGGGAAAGAGTGTAGATCTCGGTGG
>CALKWH010000315.1 GCA_938004375.1 uncultured Pseudomonadota bacterium | reverse complement strand
ACCACCGAGATCTACACTCTTTCCCTACACGACGCTCTTCCGATCTCGTCACCCCCGCCGCGCCGCGCGCCGCCAAGCTGGACTCGGGGGAGTTCGTCTGCGATCTTCCCCCCGTGGCCGTCGGCAAGCCGCCGAAAGGCGGCGAGACCCCGCAGGCGGGCGCGGACCTCCCGAAAGGCGGCGGAACCCCGGCCCAGCGCCGTCAGACCCGCGAGGGGCTGCCCGGCGGTCGCCGCTACGATGCCGTCGAGATCACCAACGCCAGCGACTTCCGCAACCAGTTGATCGGCAAGGAGCTGGGCGAGTACACCATCACCGGCATTCTGGGCTGGGGCGGCATGGGGACCGTGTACGACGGCCTCCAGCCCACCATCGGCAAGGAAGTCGCCATCAAGGTGCTGAACCCGGCGCTGTGCTCCAACACGGCGATGGTCCAGCGCTTTCTGGCCGAGGCCAAGGCCGTCAACTCCATCCGCAACCCCCACATCATCGACATCTTCTCCTTCGGCGTCTTCCAGGAGCGGCACCACTACTACGTCATGGAGAAGTTGCGCGGACATTCCCTGGCTGACCACCTGCGCCGCTGCCACACCCTGCCATTCGACGAGGCGTGGGAGATCCTGCTGCAGGTCTTCAACGCCATCTCGGCAGCCCACGACAAGGGCATCGTCCACCGGGACCTGAAGCCCGACAACATCTTCCTCGAGGAGCGCGCGCTCTTCCGTCACTACGTGAAGGTCCTGGACTTCGGGATCGCCAAGGACGTCTCGGGGGTCGGCCTGAAGTCGGGGATCACCAACCTCGGGGTGCCGCTGGGCACGCCCCAGTACATGAGTCCCGAGCAGTGCACGGGCGAGGGCGTCGGCCCGGCCAGCGACATCTACAGTCTGGGGGTCATGCTGTACGAGATGTTCACCGGCGCGCTGCCGTTCCGGAAAGACTCGTACTTCGAGACGCTGCTGGCCCAGTTGCGTGACCGTCCGGCGCGTCCCTCCACGCTGGTGCCGATGGATCCGGCCCTCGAGAACATCATTCTGTGGACCTTGGAGAAGGAGCCCGACCGGCGCCCGGGGTCGGTGCGCGAGCTGGCCGACAACCTGCTGGCCTACCTGGAGTCGAAGAAGGCCTCGGGCACGGGAGCCCCGTGACGGCTACTTACAACCGGGGAACGAATCGACGAACTTGATCTTGTAGTCGGGGAAGGACTCCACGAGCTTGACCTTGTAGTCGGGGAAGGAGTCGACGATCTTCCACTTGCCCGGGGCGTCGGGGAAGGACGACACGATCTTCACCTTGATGTCGGGGAAGCTCTCGACGACCTTGACCTTCACGTCGGGGAAGCTCTCGACGTACTTGATCTTGCCGTAGAGCTTGCACTTGTCGGGGACGCCCGCGGCCCAGGCGTCCTGGCAGGCCGCGAGCTCGATGCCGAAGCGCTCGGACTTGGTCAGGGACCGCCCCGAGTCCCGGGACGAGGTGGACAGTTGCAGACCGAACATGCCGATGAACGCGATCGCCGCCAATAACCATTTCATGGGGACACCTCCAGGCCATTACGATAGCCCAGGGACGGACGAATGCCAGCGAAAAATATTTAGAAGAAAGCCTGGACGCCCAGATAGCCCACATCAATGAGGAAACTGTGGTAGTTGAGCCCGGCCGGGTGGTCGTTGTCGCGCCAGATCTTGGTGAAGCGCATGCCGACGTCCAGGGCCACGTTGCGCGACAGCGGGATGAGCACGCCCAGAGGGGCCGAGAGCCCGAAGTCCAGGGTGTCGGCGTCGCCGGCCTCGTAGGAAGTGAAATGGAAGGCGCCCTCGACGCCCAGGTACAGGTGCAACAGCGCCAGGGGCTGGAAGAGCCGCACGCCGCCGGTGACCGAGAAGCGGTCTCGCTCGACGTCGTCGCCCGAGACCGACTGGTAGCCCACGCCGGCCACGGCCGCGAGGTAGGACTTGAAGAACCAGCCGAGCTGCGGATCGAAGGTCACGGTCTTCACCGAGCCGTCCGCGGTGGGCGCCGGGAAGTCCAGTTCGTGGCTCTGGAAGGCGATCTGGCCGCCGGCGAACATGGCGCCGCGGTGAATCTCCATCGTGGACTGGGCCGCAGCGGCGGCGGGCAGGGTCAGCGCGAGGGTCAGGACGAGGATGGGAACGTGACGCATGATGGACCTCCTAGAACGTGCCTTTGACCTGCACCGAGAACAGGCCCACGGCCTCGGCGACCTCGGTGTAGGGGATCTTCGCTTCGACCTTGACCTCGGCGCCCTGGGCCGAGACGGTCCAGCGGCCCAGCAGGCGGACGCCCAGCTCGCGTACCTTGGGGTCCGGGTGTTTCCCGGCGGCCTCTTTCCGGGCGGTCAGCGCGTCGGTGATCACCTTCGCGATGCTGGCGGCCATGGTCGGGCTGCCGAACTGCAACAACCCCTGCACCTCGAGGGAGTCCCCGGCGGGGCCGAACGAGATCAGCAGGAACTGGAGGGTCGTGGCCATGGGCAGGATGTCCCCCTCGGCGCCCACGAGCAGCGCGCCGCCGGGGGGAAGGCGTTTCTCGAGCTCGGCGAGCCCGGCGGGGAAGTCGAGCTTGTCCCAGCCGCGGGAGACGCCGCGCACCTGGCCGGCGCCGGGCGAGGACAGGGCCACGCTCATTCGCGGGCTCTTGAGCCACTTTACACCCGCTTCGGGGGCCGGCTCGAACTGTTCCTTCTTCAGTTCACCCTCGAGGCAGGTCATGACCTTCGCCGGATCGAGCTGGCCCGCGATGGTGACGGCGCCGCCGGGGTTCTTGCGCACCTGGGGGGGCAGCACGGCGGTGAGCCGGTCCATGGTGGTGAAGGGATCCGCGCCGCAGGCGATGAGCTTGCCCAAAAAGCCCTGCTTCGCGGCCAGCTCACGGAAGCGCGCCGCGTTGGCCTGCATCACGGCGAGCCCGCGCAGCGCCTGGAAGTCGATCTTGAAGTAGTAGGTGCCCTTGGCTTCGGCGCCCGGGGGCGGCTGCGGCTGCGGACCGGAAGCGGGTCCGGGCGGGGTCGCGGGCTGCATGTCCGCCGCCGGCGGGGTCATGGCGTCCGTAGAAGGGGTCATGGTGCCCGCCGGCGCATCGGTCGGGTCGCCGGCCGGCTTCGTTTTCACGCGCTCACAGGCCAGGACCGCCAGCAGGCAGCCGACCCAAGCCAGGATGAGGGGAGCTCGCAGGGTCTTCATCGATTCCTCCGGCGGCCGTCACGCGAGGCTCCGGCTGGGCCGCGTTCGTATCAAACGGAAAAAGCCGGCCCGCGTCAAGGAGCAATTCACCCTCACCAGGCTCCTAGGCGCCGGCCGGTGCATCTGTTACAACCGCGGACATGTCCGCACCCACTCCCGCCGCCGAACGCGATGCCACCCTCATGGGGTTCGCGGCCATCGGGCTGTGGAGCCTGACCCTGGGGCTCTCCCGCAGCGCCGGCGAGCGCCTGGGGCCGCTCACCGCCGCCGTGGCGGTATACCTGATCGCCGGCGGTTTCGGGCTCGCGCGGCGGGTGTTTCAGCCAGGGTCGCGGGGCCTGGGGCAGGGCGACGAGGCCGCCGCCGCGTCCACTTTGCGGGTGGTGCCGGCGCTGGTGTGCGGCCCCGCACTCCTGTGCGGCCCCGCACTCCTGTGCGGCGCCCTCTTCGTGGGGTACATGCTCACGCTCTACCTGGCGGTGGGGCGGGCGGTCTCCCGGGCGCAGGTCCTCGAGGTGGGGCTGCTGAACTACCTGTGGCCGGTGCTCACCCTGCTGGGCAGATCGGAAGAGCACACGTCTGAACTCCAGTCACCGAATACGA
>CALKWH010000314.1 GCA_938004375.1 uncultured Pseudomonadota bacterium | reverse complement strand
CCCAACCAGGCGCCCCAGGAGTGCGAGCCGGGCGAGCCCGGTGAGGCGCGCGTGATCCGCCTGTCGCTCCGGCTCCTCGCGGACGTGGGCCTGCTGGGCCTGCCCAACGCGGGCAAGTCCACCCTGCTCTCGGTGGTGTCCGCCGCCCGCCCGCGCATCGCCGACTACCCGTTCACCACGCTCACGCCCAACCTGGGAGTGGTCTCCCTGGACGCCGACCGCGCGTTCGTCATGGCCGACATCCCCGGCCTGATCGAGGGCGCCCACGATGGCAAGGGGCTGGGCCACCAGTTCCTCAAGCACCTCGAGCGCTGCCGCCTGCTCCTGCACCTGGTCGAGTACCCGCTGCCGGACACCGGCGCCGACCCCCTGGCCGACGTCGTCTCCCTCGAACAGGAGCTGGCCCTCTTCGACGAGGGGCTCGCCGCCCTGCCCCGCCTGGTGGTCATGACCAAGACCGATCTGGGCGCCACCCCCGAAGAGCTCGACGCCTGGCGCGCGGCCTTCGCCCCCCGCGAGTTCACCTCCATCTCGGCGGTCGCCGCCGAGGGCGTGCGCGGGCTCCTCGAGGCCACCTGGCGCCGCCTGCACCCCGCCGCCGAATAATCCCGCACCATCGCGGTTGACCAAACCGTCGCACAAACGTAAAACAATGGGGGCCCGTGTGCCTGGAGTTCCATGGCCATCCAGCAGATCGGCAAGTACCGGATCATCGAAGAGGTCGGACGCGGCGGCATGGCCGTCGTGTTCAAGGCCCACGATCCCACGCTGGACCGCATCGTCGCCCTGAAGCTGCTGCACCCCCACCTGTCCGAGGAGCTGCAGGCCAAGGAGCGAATCCAGGCCGAGGCCCGCGCCGTCGCCCGCCTGCAGCACCCGCTGATCCCCGAGGTCTACGACTATTCTGGCTCGGACTCCGAACACACGTACATCGTCACCGAGTTCGTGCCCGGCGTCACCCTGGCGCGCTTCTGCAAGGAGCACGTCTTCGAGCTGGCCGAGTCGGGCCTGCTCGTCTTCCACCGGCTGCTCATCGCGCTGGGCCACGCCCACGCGGCCGGCATCATCCACCGGGATCTCAAGCCCGAAAACATCATGATCACCCCCGCGGGCGAGCTCAAGCTCATGGACTTCGGCATCGCGCGGATCATCGAGAACCCGAAGATGACCTCCACGGGCCAAATCCTGGGCTCGCCGGCGTTCATGGCCCCCGAGCTCGTGCGCGGAGAAGAGGCGGGGAAGCCCGCCGACATCTTCGCGCTGGGGATCCTGCTGTACCAGCTCACGGTCGGCGAGCTGCCCTTCTCGGGGAACAACCCCCACGCCGTGCTCGTCAAGATCGCCGAGACGGACTACCCCGATCCCGAGGCGCGCAAGCCCGACATCGGTGCACCGGTGGCCCGGATCATCCGCCGCTGCCTGGAGAAATACCCCGAGGACCGGCCAGGGAGCACCGAGGAGCTGGTGCAGATGACCGAGGACACGCTCCTGCTGTCCGGGATCTCCCCCGAGGAGATCCCGGGGCGCTGCCGGGAGCTGCTCGTGGATCCGGAGACCTTCGAGCGCGACAGCCGACCGGACATCATCGAGAACCTCCTGGGGTGGGTGCAGTCCAACCCCCACAAGGCGCTCGCCCACCAGCTCATCGCCCGGCTGCTGCACCTGGCCCCGGCCGAGGAGCGGGTGCAGTCCATCTGGCTCACCCTGCACCGCACGGGACCGTCATGGCGCCGCTGGGCGATCCTCGCCCTCGCGCTCACGGTGGCGGGCGCGGGCACCGCGGCCTTCCTGCTGTGGTGGCTGAACGACGAGCCCGGGCGTTTCTCGGCCTTCCCGGCGGTGGTCGTGACCGGCGAGCCCGTGCTGACCACGGCGCCCCCGGAGCCGGACTACAACCCCGACACCGACATCAGCCCGGACGACCCCGTGGATCTGCCGACGGAGCCGGGCATGAACGGCCCGCCCGACATGATCGAACCCGTGATGCTCGTGCGCGTCCCGCCCCTGATCGCGACCATGCTGCCGCCGGACATGGGGGCCGGCGAGGCGCGGCGGACCTTCGAACTGATCCCGTTCCCCCAGGGGAACGTCACCGTGTTCCTCGACGAGCAGCCCCTGGGCCAGTGGGGCCCGCAGCCGCCCGCCATCTCCCGGGTCACGGTGGGCCCCGGCGTCCACACCCTGACCTTCACGCACCCGCTATGCTACGCGAAGTCCATCACGATTCCGGCCGGGATGGACCCCGCCCGCCTGCACGTGCGCCTGAACTGGCGGCCCGCCCGCGTCATCGTGAACGCCCCACCGGGCACGGCCATCGCCGTCCACATCCTCGAGGGCGAGCCCCGCACCCTCGCCGGGCTCCCCGGCACCCCCCTCGAGGTCCCGTTCCCCGAGGTGTGGGACTCCTCGAGCATCACGGCCAAGGTCGTCGCCGCCGGGGACCAGTTGTCCCACCGGGAGAAGACGATCACCCTGCTGGCCGGCCGCGTCGTCCGCGTGGACATGGAGGCCGAGTGATTTTCCCCTCGCGTTTCGGCCGAAGATGAATTATTTAATCATGTTTACCCCACCCAGGAGCCTGCCATGTTCCATCGAATCCGTTTCCTCACCCTCGTCGTCCTCGCCGCTCTCGCCGCGACCTCTCTTGGCAGTTGCAAACCACGCCCCAAGGACCGCTGCGGTGTCATGGTGAAGGTCGTGGTCGCGTCCGAGACGATCAAGCCGAACACCCCGCTGACCTTCGACGTGGTCGAAGATCGGGAGCTCCCCGCAGAGTTTTACACCGACTCCATGCTCACCCCGGGGGATCTCGCTGCGAACAGCCACCGCCTGATCTTGCATCGCATCGAGAAGGGCCAGCCCCTATTCTTCCACAACCTCATGGCCGAGGGGTTCGAAAGAAGTCTCGGTCACAAGTTGCGGCCCGGCGGCCGCGGTTATCCGGTCCGGGTCGAGGCCGGCTCGGAACTCGACGGGTGGCTGCAGGCCAACGATCGTGTCGATGTGCTGGCCACGGTGCCCCGGCAGACGGGCCACCCGGGTGAGAATGTCACCGTCTCCCTGCTCGAGAACGTCTTCGTCATCCGCGTGGCCACGCCCAAGGCGACGGAGGACGGCAACAAGACACCCGGTCCCGCGACCATCGTGTTGCTGGTGCTCCCCGAGGAGGCAGATCGGAAGAGCACACGTCTGAACTCCAGTCAACGAATACGAGCTCGTAT
>CALKWH010000313.1 GCA_938004375.1 uncultured Pseudomonadota bacterium | reverse complement strand
CCGCCGACGCGCCGCACAGGAACGCGAGCAGCTCGAGGCCCAGCTCCTGCAGGCGCAGAAGATGGAGAGCATCGGCCAGCTCGCCGGCGGCGTGGCCCACGACTTCAACAACATGCTCGCGATCATCATCGGCAACGCCGAGAACGCCGTGGACGTCATGGCGGAAGGACACCCCGCGTGGAGCGCCCTGCAGGAGATCCTGCAGACCGCTCAGCGCTCGGCCGAGTTGACCCGCCAACTGCTGGCCTTCGCCCGCAAGCAGGAGTGCCACCCGCAGGTGCTCGAACTGAACGGCGCGATCCGGGGATCGTTGAAGATGCTGGGCCGCCTGATCGGAGAGCAGGTCCGGATCCGGTACCTGCCCCAGGATTCGGACCTGCACGTCTGCATCGACCCGGCCCAGCTCACCCAGATCCTGGTCAACCTGGCGGTCAACGCCCGGGACGCGATCGGCGGCCCCGGGGTCCTGACCATCGAGACGGCCAGGCTCCCGCTGGAGTACCTGCGGACCTACACCCAGCTGCCCCCCGGCGAGTGGATCCAGGTGCGCGTCTCGGACGACGGCTGCGGCATGTCCCAGGAACTGCTGGCCCACGTCTTCGAGCCGTTCTTCACCACCAAGGAGCAGGGCAAGGGGACCGGCCTTGGGCTGGCCACCGTCTGGGGCATCGTCAAGCAGAACAACGGCTTCATCCAGGTCGAGAGCGTACCGGGCAAGGGCACGACGTTCACCGTCCTGTTCCCGGCGAGCCAGAAGTCCTCGGTCCCCGCGCCCCTCGAGGTGTCCCCGACCCCGCAGCCCCACGAGTCCGCCAGCACCATCCTGCTGGTCGAGGACGACCCCACCATCCTCAAACTCACGCAGAAGGTCCTCGTCGGGCTCGGCTTCCAGGTCATCGCCACCAGCTCCCCCCTCGAGGCCCTCGAGCTGGCCGGGAAGCACCGCGCGGAGCTGCGCCTGCTGGTGACCGACGTCGTCATGCCCGATCTGCATGGACATGAGCTGGCCCAGCGCATCCGCGAGCACTCCCCCACCCTGCAGGTCCTCTTCATGTCCGGGTACCCCGCCGACGCGCTCCAGACGCTCCACGACCCCGCCCGCGACCTGTTCTACCTGTCCAAGCCCTTCACCCGCGCCGCGCTGGCCGCCAAGCTCCACGAGGTGCTGTCGTTTCGAGGGTCAACTCAAGGAGATGCGACATGAAACTTCCGACCGGTGCTCACGCGTGATCGCTTAAGGATCGGCACTTTTCCCGTACTGCCCGTTTCGGGCGGAATCAATGAAAGTACTTCAGGAAGGCGTCAGAGCCGCCGGAGAAGCCCCAGAGCCCCGCGACGAAGGCGTGGCCGGCGGCGTCGAGGGCGACCCCGTTTCCTTCATCCTCAAAGGCCGTTCCCCATTGTCGGGTCCACAGACGGGTCCCCGAGGCGTCGAGTCGGGTCAGGAACGCGTCCCCCAGTCCGTTGTGAGATTGGCCCTCCAGGGACCCCTGGGTATATCCGGAAACGTACACGTCTCCCGCGCTCGAGACAGCGACGCCGTCTCCCCAATCCTCGAAGGCCGTTCCCCATTGTCGGGTCCACAGCCGGGTCCCCGAAGCGTCGAACTTGGTCAGGAAGATGTCGACCTGACCGATGAGTGTTTGTCCGTCGAGGGCACCTCGGGTGTTTCCGATCACAAAGAGATTTCCCGCCGCGTCCACGGCCGCCGCGCCGGGGAAGTCGGCAGCGCCGGTTCCCCACTGACGGGTCCAGACGTGGACGCCGACGTTGGTGACCCTCATGAGGAACGCATCATACTCCCCGGCGTGGGTCTGACCGTTGAGCGCACCGAAGGTGTGGCCGGCGATGAACACGTCTCCGGTCGAGCCCACGGTCAGGCCGGTCCCCATGTCCTGTCCCGCGGTGCCCCATTGACGAGTCCATAACCGGGTCCCCGAGGTGTCGAACTTGGACAGGAAGATGTCGTGACCGCCCTGAAAGGTTTGCCCGTCGAGAGCGCCGGCCGTGCTGCCGGTCACGTAGATGTTTCCCGCGGCATCCACGGCAACATCCTCCCCGTTGTCCGCATTGGAACCACCGGTGCCCCACAACTTCGTCCACAGCCGGTTGCCCGCGGCGTCGAACTTGGACAGGAAGATGTCCCAATCCCCGGCATTGGCCTGACCGTCGAGCGCACCGTAGGTGCTGCCGGTCAAGAAGATGTTTCCTGCAGCGTCCACGGCCACCGCGTAAACGCGTTCATCCCCGGGGGTCCCGTACTGGCGGGTCCAGAGTCTGGTCCCGTCAGCCCCGAACTTGGTCAGAAAGATATCCTTCCCTCCCACGTGAGACTGGCCGTCCAGACTGCCGTTGGTGGTGCCAGTGACCAGGACGTTCCCCGTCGTGTCCGTCGCGACGCCGTAGGCGAGGCTGGCCGTTCCCGCGCCGGCGCCCCACGTGTAGGCGTCCGTGCAGGTGCCTGCCTCCGGCGTGCAGGCCGCGCCGCAGACCGGGCTCCCGAAAAAAAGTTGGAGATCACGACAAACGGAGGTCCCCAATTCCATCCCATCACAGGACTCGAAGGCCTCCTGCAACACGCCGTCTCCGCAGGCCCCGTCGCAGCCGGAGAGGTCCAGTTCGCACGCGTCGCAGGACAGCACGCCGGGATGGTACCCTTCGTTCTGGCAGGTCACGCCCGCGGGGAACGTGCTTCCGTCGCACGCCTCGTGGGCCTCCTGGATGACGCCGTCGCCGCAACGCCCGTGGGGTTCGCAGCCGCTCAGATCGTGCGCGCAGTCGTCCGCGCACAGCAGCGTGCCCCCGTAATATCCGAGGGTGCCGCAGTCCTGCCCCGCCATCGCGGCGCCGTCACAGACCTCGGCATACATGGTCTGAATGATACCGTCACCGCAGCGCCCATGGGCCTCACATGGCTCCCGATCGAACCGGCAGTCGTCGGTGGTGCAGGTCAGTTCACCGGCATGATACCCCAGGGTGACGCAGCTCGCACCGGCCAGATCATCCCCATCGCACTCCTCGTGGGGTGTGCTGATGATCCCGTCCCCACAGACGGCGAACGCCTCGCATCCCGTGGTATCGAAGTTGCAATCCGACGCGCAGGCGAGCGATCCCCCGCCGAGTCCCTCACTCTCGCATGTGGCGCCCCCGAGGTTCTCCTGCTCGCAATCCTCGTAGGACCGTTGGATGGCGCCGTCGCCGCAGCGTCCGCCCGTGCATACGCTCAAGTCAAACATGCAATCGCCCCGGCACGTCAAGACGCCAACCTGTTCGTGATAGCCCAGAGCCGCGCAATCGAGGGCGGACAACTGATCCCCGTCGCATTCCTCCCCGGGATCCAGCACCCCGTCCCCGCAGGAGTCCACGTTCTTCACCTTCGCGTCACAGGCTGAAAAAGAACTGATCAGGACCAGTGAAATGGTCGCCAGGAATTGTCCCCTCTTGGATATGGACGGATGCATGTCGGACTCCCTTCTAGCTTTACCGGCATTAGTGGAAAACAAACAATGGTTAATGTCAAGAAGAAGATACACTGAAAATCCCGGCGAATTTCTAGGGGTTTCCGGTGAGATCCGATCTCCGAGCATTTTTCGTTCAGGTATCGAGCCTCCGCAGAAATTGGAAAATCCTGCTTGACAACGGCTGGAAGATTAATTATCGGAAAATTCAACGACACGATGGTCGGACCCGCGGCTCAAGTGATGAACATCACCGGACGACGGGAAATCCAGGACGGATGAGCAACTGCAACCTCGGCGAAGGAGCGCCGAAGAAAGTGAACTGTCCCCATGTCCAAGATCAAACCGTCGTATTATTCCCGTCGTGACAAGGTGTGGGCCGCCAAGGACGTGGTCCGTCGCATGAAGGAGAAGTGGCCGGACGACCCCGTGATGATGCACCTGGCCAATGATTTGGAGCAGCAGACCGACCGGATGGCCGAAGGCTACGGCGGCCTCGACACGCGCCTGGCCACCGGGGACGTGCAGCTCGCCGAGACGCGCAGGGACCTCGCCACCCGCGCCATCTATCATTATTTCAAGGCCCTCCTGCTCTCCGAGGTCCACCGCGACGCTTGGGCGGCCGCCTCGAACTTGTTCCAGATCCTCGGAGGCGACGGCCTGGGCTGGATCCACGACTCGTACGCCTCGCAGTCCCTGAAAACCAATGAAATCTTAAATAAATACAAAGAGATGTCAGCCGAGATCGAGCAGTGCCGGGCGCGGGCGTTCATCGACCAGTTGCAGGCGTCCCAGACGTTCTTCGAGGAGAAGGTCGTCGGTCGCGGCGCGCAGCTCGCCGAGAAGCCCGAGATCCTGGCCAAGGTCTCGCCGGACTTCGAGCGCGCCCTGCGCTCCACGCTCCTCATCGTCGAGGGCCGCCCGGCCGACGCGACCCGCACCTACGTCCTGGAGCCGTTCACCAGCCTGACGCGCAAGTACGGTCCCACCTCCCCTACGCCGGAACCGGCCCCCGAGGCCTAGACGCACCGGTTTCCAGGTGGAAAACCCTCCCCGACGATCTTTCCCGGTCGTTTTCTTCCGTGAAAAGCGGTCTCCCGCGATTGGATGGGGCGTTTGAATCGGGAAAACGCACCAGGAGACCTCTGCCGGCGGCTTTTCGATTCTCACTCGGTCGCGGAAATGCAATGGCGACGCCTTTTCCAAGGGAAACACGCTCGCAAAGGGTTTGCCGGCGCGTTTTCAGTCGCGAAATGCCGCCCCGACGCGCTCGCGAAGGGTCTTCCACGGCCAAACTCCGTGGAAAATGCGTCCCGGCGGGTTTTCCGTTCGAAAACACGCGGGGAAAAGTGAGAGCTGGTGCTGAATATCTGCCGGCGGAACCAGACGGGAAAGAGCAATCCGAGCAAGGTCCGACGCGCCGGTTGGAACGACGACGTGCGCACCCAGTTGCTGCTGGGTGCAGGTGCGCCGGACTGAAGCTCCGCTCACTGCAGCATGCGTGATCGCTTAAGGGGTTGATGGCGAATTTCTGTTAACGGGCTATCAGGGTATTAAAAAAAGTATTCCATGAGAGGTGGAATATTCGATTTCGATTTCGATTTCGATTTCGATTTCGATTTCGATTTCGATTTCGATTTCGATACGGTGACCCTGGATCATTCATCCATGTCGTATCCTCTTCCTCCCAACCGACTCAACATGACCGCCATGCGGTCCAGCATATTTTTTCGTTCCTGACTTTCCGATTCGTGAAGTACCCGGCCGACCACCAGGACATCCTGGATGGCTGCACATTCCAGGACTGAACCGCGAGCAATTTCAAAGTATCGCCTTCGATCGCAATTGGAAGCCTTGCCATTCCCTTCCGCGATGTTCAACGGGATCGACTGACTGGCCCGAAGCCATTGATCCCTCGCAGGTCGGTGGATGCCATGCAATCGGGTCACCATACCGTAAACCCAGTCGACGTAGACAAGGGAAAGGGTATAGACGTCGAGTTGCTCATGTCCAAGAGTCATGCTGCTCTCTCCTTCGATACGGCCAGAAATCGCCTCCGACCATTATCTGACAAAGCGAGCAGGTGTTGCGCCCTCTTCCGTCGAAATCCAAATCGAAATCGAAATCGAAATCGGTCCAGATGGTTTTCGGAGTTGGCGCAGTTTGAAATATCAAGTTATCGCCGACCTCGCCACCAAACCCTTAAGTGGTCACGCATGCTCACTGCAGCGACTTCATGAGGCCCCAGAGGAGGCCACCGATGCGATGCAGGC
>CALKWH010000312.1 GCA_938004375.1 uncultured Pseudomonadota bacterium | reverse complement strand
TACGAGATCTTATTCGGTGACTGGAGTTCAGACGTGTGCTCTTCCGATCTGGGGACGCGGGGCTGGGGGTCGGGGGCGGCGGGCTTCCCGTTGCGGGAGCAGGCCAGCGTGGCGAGGATCGGGAACAGGAACGGGAGCACTCGCATGGGAACCTCCGGGATCATTTGTTTGCTGGATGCGAATGACCGCTCGCGTCGGAATGCAAGCGGCTGCAGAACCGCACCAGGTGGCCCAGGATCGGGAACAGCGTCAGCAGCAGCGCGACGTTGAGGGCGACCACGAGGCCTCCCAGGCCGGCCGGCGGCGTCTCCCCGGCCTGCGGTCCCAGGAAGCCGTAACGCCACAGGCCGGTGGCGTCGGCCTGCGTCCACATCGCCAGGCCGAAGGCGGCGCGCAGGAACCACGCCACAAGGCCGGTCCACAGCAAGACCGCCCACACGCGGACCAGGTTCGGCCCCGAAAAGACCGCCCAGGAGATCATCGTCAGAAAGCCAGTACGGGCCGGCGGCGGCGACACGCCCAGGGCGACGGTGACGGCGGTCGCGGCGAAGGCCAGCGCCAGCAGGCACATGGCGCCGAACCACTGCAGGGGGGCGAGCACGACCAGCCAAGCGGAGTCGCGGGCCAGCGGGAACAGACCACCGGAGGCCAGCGCCAAAAGCGCGGCCAGGGATACGAGCGCCGAGCGCCCCAGATGACGGGACAGGACGGCCAGGGCCGGATCGCCGGCCTTCACACGCCCCCGGGTCGCCCAGCGTACCGCGTAGAGAAACATCCACAGGAACACGTGCAGCCCGACGAGCCACACGAAGGGAGTGAGGAACGGATCCACCAGACGGGCGACGGCGCCGAGCACGGCGACGGCCACCAGGGTGCCGGTGCAGACCGCCCCCGGGACGCCCAGCCCGCGCGGGTCGAACGCGAACGACCACGCCACGCGGACGGTTTCCAGTTGGTCTGTCAGTTGTGGGGACATGGGGACGTGGGCGGGCGGGATCAGGACTCGAGGAAGGCGTCGAGCTCCTCGAGGATGGTGTCCTTGCGGATGCCCTCGGAGAGCCTGTCCTTCAGACCGTCCACCAGGGTGATGATGAATTCCTCGAGGTCCTCCTCGGTTTCCAGGCGCTTGAGGAGCTCCTCTCCGTCGGGCGTTTCGGCAACCATCTCACGCAGCTCGTCCAGGTCGAGCGCGCCATCCATGTCGAGAACGAGATGTTCCAAAAAGTATTCGGCTAACTTTTCCACGTTGACTCTCCTTTCACACACAACAGCTGCGCGCCGGGTCGGGTTGACGCCCGCCGGGCGCCGCCTCACTTGATTCGCAGGGAAGACAGGCAAGAACAATAAAAAATTTCTTGCCCGGGATAACTTTGGAGTTTTATCACGAACCCATTGTGGGTACAATGAATTTCATGCGACTCGGTCACATTTTGATCCTTTCCTTCAGTTCCTACCCCAGCCCGTCGCGACAGGGGCGCCTGCTCGGCAACCTGATCTCCGCCCTGTCCCCCCGCTTCGAGGCCGACATCCTCACGATCCGGGAGAGCGAACTGGGATACATCGAGAAGTTCCGCAAACACCGGCTACTGCGGGTGCCCGTGGGCGGCACCTACATGCAAAAGGTCGAGAGCTTCCAGCGCGCCATCTCCCGCCAGCTCGACGGCGACGAATACGACATCATCCACTTTCGCTCCCCCTGGGAGGGCCACATCCTCGCCCAGAACCGGCAGACCCTGGACGCCAGGTTCATTTATGAACCGTCGCTCACCCTGCCCCTGGATAGCCCGGAGGATCTGCAGAAGACCTTCATTAAATATGACCGCCTGGCCATGGACCTGGCCGACCTCATCCTGGTGCCATCCCGACACCAGGAGCAGCTCCTCAAAGCGGATCCGGTGCTGGCGCCGAAGGTGCATCGCGTGCCGGCGGGTGTGGACGTGAACCTGTTCGACTTCGAACACACGACCGGGCTCTCGCCGCTGGACGTGATCTTGGTCGATAAAGATCGGAAGAGCACACGTCTGAACTCCAGTCACCGAATACTATCTCGTAT
>CALKWH010000311.1 GCA_938004375.1 uncultured Pseudomonadota bacterium | reverse complement strand
GCCGCGTGCAGCGGGGTCGCCAGCGCCAACGGAAGGACGAGGGAAGAAAAGAAAAAGAGGATTTGGACGAGACGGGAAAGGCGCATGGTCAGCCTCCTGCTGATGGGCGGGCGTCATGCATGTTACAAGAACGCGCGCGCACGAAAAAACGGCCTCTGCTAGTGTAGTGGATTTTTCTTTTTTGACAAGACGAATTCTGGTCTGACGGTCAGACTGGTTAGACGGGTCGGACCCGTCCGCTAAAAATAGAACTTGGAATTGGCGAAGAAATAAAAACGCTGGCCCTTGGTGGGGACGGTCTCGGTCGTGGCAGCCAGGTCCTGGTAATAGTCTGCGGTGTAGTAGCTCTGGGTGTCGAGGATGTTGTAGGTCATCAGCGAGAACTCGGCGCGGTGCTTGGCGACCTCGGTGATCCAGCGGAAGCCCAGGTTGACCAGGCCGGCGGCCGGGACTTTTTCGAACGCGAGCCAGGAGGCCTTGGACGAGGTGGTCTGGGTGTCCATGACGCGGTTGGGGTCCTCGTAGGCGCCGATGACTTGGAGGGTGGTGATGAAGTCGAAGTTCTTCGCGAGCTTGATGACGGACGCGAAGTTCACCCACTGGTTCGGCACCGAGCGGTTCATGCCGCCGTCGATGGAGGTCGCCCCCCACATGGTGTTGAACGAATAGCCCAGATAGAAATTGTGGCCGCCCTGCAGGTACAGGCGCGCCAGACCCTCGACCGCGTGCACCCAGCGCTCGCCGGAATTGTAGTACTGGCTCTGATTGATGCGAATGGTGTCGGTGAGGGTGATGTACCCGTAGTTGAGACGGAACGAGAGCTCCTGGATGCGGCCCTTGTTCTTCACGAGCAGGGCGTTGATCTCGGTCTGGATGGCCTCGGAGCGCTCCACCCGCAGGTTCGGGTCGGGCGCGTAGACGATGGTCTTGGAGTTGCCCGAGGTGTTGAAGAAGACGGGCTGCCGGAAGCCGGAGAGGTAGTTGACCTTCCAGAACCAGTCCTTGGCCAGCGGGACGACCACGGACAGGGCGGGCAGAAGAACCGGATCCTGGGTCTGGGAGCCCGAGGGCCCGACCTGGAAGCGCAGGCCGCCGTCGAGGATCACGCGGTTCTGGAACCGGTGCTGGGCGCTGACGAACGTGCCCATGATGAGCCGGTCGGTTTTGAACATGAAGGGCTGCTTGCAGTTCGCCGCGTAGGAAGTGCCAGTGGGATCGCTGGGATCGTAAACCGGGATGCCGTCGCCATTGACGTCGTGATAGGGGCAGACCTGGGGGGTCTTGCCGAACTCGACCACGCCCTGGTCGTCGTGGGGCGCGAGCAACTGGAAGTCGGCGGTATCCATGTACTCGTAGAAGGTCTCGGCGCCGAACAGGAACCGGGTCCGCTTGCCCAGGGCCCAGTCGAAGTCGACGGAGGCGCCGGCGCGGTAGGACTTGGTGTCGACCTGGAACGCCATGCCGTTGAAGGTCCCCTCGACCTGGGGCAGGATCTGGTACCGCGCGGCGCGGTCGATCTCGGTACCGTACATCTTGAAATCCAGCCCGACGCTGTCGTCGAGGAGGCGGTCCCGGAAACGCACCGCCACGAAACGGTCGGTGGAGTCCCACGCGTTGTTCCGAAGATTTTCGAGCTTGGCCAGGCTGGTCATGGGCCAAGAATAAAGTGTTAGCGGGTTGTTGGTGTGACCGGACATGCCGGGGAAATACAGATAGGGCAGGGACCACTGGGCGCTCCAGTTTTTGTACTTCAGTTTTCCGTTGAAGGTCCCGTAATAGTTCATGGGCACGAAGGAGGACAGTTCGAAGTCACGCCCGTACTGGATGGGGCTGTTGGGCTGTGGGGAGGCCGCGTACAGTCGGATGGGGAGCATCTCGTACTTCGGACCGCGGTAGAACTCGGCGCTCAGGTGCAAAAGCACGCTCAGGTCTCCGTAGGCTTTGCCGAAGATGCCGTAGGTGCGGAACACGTCCTGGTCGCCGGGACCGGTGCCGCCGCCGACACCCATTTGGACGCCGTTGATGTCCTCGGCCTCCTTGGTGATGATGGAGGCGATGCCCAAATAAGAGTTGGCGCCCCAGAGCACGCCGCCCGGGGAGCTCATGAACTCGATGCGCTTGACCAACTCCAGCGGCCAGCGTCGCATGTTCGCCATGCCGTTCTGGATGGAGTCGAACAGGCTGATGCCGTCCTGGACGAGCAGGATGCCCTGGGAGAGGCCGTTGCTCGTGATGATGGGAACGTTGTCGTACTGGGCGTTGGCGGTGAGGACCGACGGCACGAACTGGAACGCGCCGAACACCGAGCGGAAGCCGTAGTCGTTCAAGTCGTCCTCGGTGAAAATCGTGATGACCGCCGGGGCCTCCTGGACCGTGGTCTCACCCTTGGTGGCGCTCTGGACCATGCGTCGCAGGCGGAGCATCTTGTCCGCCTCCTCGGTGGCCTTGTCGGTCTCGGTCGGGAGCTCCTCGAGCTCCATGTCGTCGTCCGAGGGCGCGAACAGCGGGTTGAGGTCGCCGGGCGCTGCCTGACCCCAGGAGATCGCCGGGGCGCCGATGAGCATGAGCAGGAAACAGGGAAGGTACAACAAGGTTTTCACGAGTCACCCCTCACTGATGAACCAGGATGAAGTCCACACGATTGTTCGCCGCACGGTTCTCGGGTGTGGTGTTGGGCCTGATCGGGAACCTGCTGCCGTAGCCCACGCCCTGCACCCGCACCGGGGACACGCCCTTGGAGACGAGGAAGGCGCGGATGGCGTTGGCCCGGGCGTTGGAGAGCTGGACGTTCTTGGGCTCCTTGCCGCCGGCCTCGACGTGCACCTCGATGCGGATCAGCCGCAGTTGCGGGCTGCCCTTGATCTGGTTGGCCAGCTCGAGCAAAATCGGCAGGCTTTCGGGCGTGAGCTCGGCCTTGCCCTTCACAAAGTCGACCTTGCCCGGCGGGATCACCTTGCCGTCGGAGACGTTCACCCGGATGCCCTGGTCGGGGCAGCCGTTCAGGCTCGCCTCGCCGGCCTCGTCCGGGCACTGGTCCTTGTTGTCCGGGATGCCGTCCTTGTCGCGGTCCGGGATCGAGCAGCCCTCGAAGCGGGGGTCGCCGGCCTCGAGCGGGCAGCGGTCCTGGGCGTCGGGCACGGAGTCGCCGTCGTTGTCGAGGTCGGGGCAGCCATCGTCGTCCTGATAGGTGTCCTCGTCCTCGGGTTCGTTCGGGCACTTGTCCTGGCCGTCGGCCAGGCCGTCCTGGTCGTTGTCGGGCTCGGGGCAGCCGTCCTCGTCCTCGAACTTGTCGAAGTCCTCGGCCAGATCCAGGCACTGGTCGACGTCGTCCTTGATGCCATCGCCGTCCTTGTCGCCGACGACCCGCTCCACCGTGCGCTCGGCGGCCGTCCAGACGAGCTGGGCGCCCACGCGCAGCGGCGTGCCGCGGCCGTAGTCGTCGTTGAGCCCGCCGTCGGAGCCGCCGAAGACGGTCACGGTCAGATCGGGGGTGGCGGACCAGGCGACGCCGGCGAGGGCCTCGACGGGGGCGTCCTTGGCGTCGTCGTCGATGAGGGGAAAATATTTGTTCGCGGCAAAGGTGAGCGCGAGCTTGCGGAAGAGCTGGAACTTCGCGCCCAGCCCCGCATGGAGCTCGGGGCCGGCAGCCAGCATGGTCACGGTCTCGTCGGTGGGCCGCGCGATGGTGTGCTCCTCGCGCCACAGGTAACCGGCGTTGACCAGCACGGCCAGGCGGGTGCCGTGCCAGCCCAGCAGCAGCGTGGGTTTCACGGTGACGCCCTCGTCGCCGGCGAAGACCTCCTCGACGCCGAAGGGCAGGGTGACGCCCAGGCCCAGGCCGGCCGAGAAGGCGCCCACGGTGAACCCTTTGACCTTCAGGAACAACTCGGGGTCGCCGGGCACGCTGGACGGCGTGTTGTTGCGCATGGTGGTGAGGGGATCGTTGGCAGTGAACCCCCAGGGCGCCTCGAGGTTGAAGGCGGACCCAGGACCCAGGCGCAGGAACTGCATGTGGAGCGTGACCTGAAGATACCGGGAGAGCCCCAGCGTGGCCTGGAAGTCGAGCGCGGTGGAGAACCGCAGGGCCCGGGCGTCCTTCTCCGGGAGGCCGTCGGTGAACTCGAGGCGCATGGGGTACAGCGCGAAGTTCGAGCCGAAGAACACGTCGAGGGAGTATGGCGCGAGCACCAGCGGGCTGTCCAGAGACAGGATCCCGAGGGAGTCGTGGGCGGGCTGGTAGATCTGGGCCGGGATCCCGCGGTGCTTGTTCGCCGTGGCCGGCGACGCGGGCAGGAGCAGGGCCAGCGCCAGGACGGACAGTCCCGTTCGGAGCAGGAAGGGGAGAGGCGTTTTCATGGTTATTTGCTTCCCAGGTTGTTCAGGCTGATGCCGTCGACATACTGCACGAACATGGTCTTCTGGGCCGATCCGCCCTGCAGATTCTTGTTGAATTCCATCTCCCACTGCCCGCAGCGGGTCTCGGAAGGATCGAGCATCAGGTCACACATGCCGAAATAGTTGGTCAGTTCGGCGCCGAAATAGAAGACGGTGCCGGTGTCGGACGTGTACGCGCGTTCGGTACCGGCGGTGAGCACGGTGTATCGACCGCTGCCGTCCTTGTCGAGGAAGGCCATGCGGTTGGCCGGGATCTTGAAGTTGGTGCCCCAGTACGGGACGACGCCGTCGACAAACTGCTGCGTGGTCCTCTCTCGGAAGATGCCGACCCAGGTGCCGCAGTTATACATGTCCCCCTGGTTGCAGGCCGTGGTGATGAAGCCCTCGGGGAGCGCGGCGTGGAACTGATCGATCTGTTCCTTCGTGATGACCACGCCGAAGGAGTTCTCGATGTTCACGTTCGGAGAAGCCTTGTAGGCGTAACCGGTGAACGGGAAGAGGACAGGCGCCTGGCCGGGGACCCAGCCCCTGTCGCGCACCACGAGGCCGACGTAACCCTGGGAGGGGACGGGGATGTCGGTGCCGATGAAGGCGCCGGTCTCGGGGTCGATGGTGGCCGTGCCCAGCGGGTCGGCCTCGGAGCCGACGGCCGCGTACTCGAGGGGGTCGTAAAAGACGATCTCGAGTTGGGCCAGCAGGGACGCGTCCCGGATCTCGGTGCTCAGGAACTTGGTGGGGTCGGCGGGATCGACCAGGTAGCGCAGCCGGCCGTTGATGCAGATTGGGCCGGTGCTCTCCGGGCACTCGGGCAGCTCGGGCTCGCCCGTGGACTCGCACCAGAACTCGGTCTCGTCCTCGTTCCATTTGACCTCGGTGCCGCGGCCGCACACGGCCGAAGGATCGACGAAGCACTTCGCCAGATCGGCGCTCCAATGGGATCCCGGGGCGCACAGATGGGGACCGCCGGTGGCGTCGGGGAAGTTCACCGGGACGCACACGCCGTCGAGCTCGACGGTGCCCTCGCCGCACTCGATCTGATGACAGGCGGTGCCGAGGAGTCCGAGGGAAAGGATGACGGTAATCGAAGAAATGAGACGAACCATGGAAGTCCTCCAGGATTTAGAACCAGGTATTATCCTTGTCGAGATCGTGATACAGCGTGTATTCGAAGTACAGCCCGAGCCCCTCGGGGTGCACCATCAGGCCGTGCCAAACGCCGTCGAACGATTCCTTGTCGATGTAACCATAATAACCATCGGCCTCGCTCAGCAGGATCACCTCGCCGGCTCCTGGGGGCAGATTGAGGCTGATGTTTTCGGCGCTCAGGCGCGCAGGATCGGGCTCGGCCACGACGAACAGGGAGGAGACATCGGCGAGATCATACGAAATGACGAAGCTCAGGCCGCCGGTGGCCAGGTTGGTGCGCGGATCGATCCCGTCCACGACGCCGAAGAACTCGCCGGAGAGGGGCTTGGTGAGCTGGAAGGGGTTGCCCACGTAATAGGTCGGGTGCAGTTGGGCACAGAAGGCCTCGGTGGCTTCCTTGACATAGGTGAAGCGGGTGTTGGTGGTGCAATTGGGCGTGTCGGTGCTCGAGGGATCCCGCAGGTCGGCACCCCAGTCGTAGAAGTCGTAGCCGGGGTTCGCGGTGCCGACGTCCGAAGGGGAGGCCGAGACGACCACGAGCATCTGGGCTTCGAGATCGGGGTATGGGTTGCGACACATGTTGAAGTAGAAAGGGCCTTCCCCGACGCCGTCGATGCGGGTCGTGTCCTCGAGGAACTGCAGGCACGGGTGGTGCACCTCGACGGCGGGCCGGATGTGGAAGTTCAGCAGGCGCACGGTGCCCACGCCGTCGATGCCGGCATAGAGCTCGTAATGATCGACGTAGCCGGGGTCGCCGGGCTGCAGGTAGGTATAAGTGGACTGCCCCGGGAGCCGGACTCGGCTGGGCGTCACCAGCGTCTGTCCGTCCAGGTTGGCGTAATAGAGGTTGGCGATGACGCGGGCGCCGTGAAATGGCTCGCCCTGGCAGGAAAACATGTTGATCAAGAGGAGGAAAACGAACAGTTGCTTCATGGTGCACCTGGTGAAAAACGAGTTCGTACCAATGAAGCATGTTTTGGCAGACTTTTCAAGAGTGAATTCCGGGAAAACCCACGGGAAAACAAGGGACAGAGGCCGGAAAAGAGCCGGGCACCGGCCAGGGCGTCGCCGGTCGTGGTAACGGTTGTTATTAATGTTGAAGACGCGCCTCGGAGAAGGTGTGAAAAGGGATGCACGGCGCGTCAGTTTATGCTTTGCATGGCCCGATCAAATGACATATAAGGGGGTACCTGACTGCCGGCCACCGGCCGTTGATTTTCCCTCGGAGGTACTCAAATGGCGATTGACCAACTGAAGAAGTATCTGGAGACTCTCAACAAGCATCTCGATTTCGTGGCGGACTGGCAGACGGACAAGGAAGCCGAGCAGGCCCACCTGGACGAGATTTTCGATGCGCTCTCGGACATCGTCGAGGCGATCGAGTCGGCCGAGCCCGCCGCCGAGCCGGGCGCCGATTCCGAGCAGGTCTCCATTCTTCAGGCCGAGGTCGACAACCTGAAAAAAGCCCTCGAGGAGGCTCGCGCGGCCAAGGAGACCGTGAAGGAGGTCGTGAAGGAGGTCGTCAAGGAGGTGCCCGTCGCTGGGGCCACCGTCGACGAGAAGAAACTGCGCGCCGAGCTCGAGGGTGACCTGAAGAAGGAGTACGAGGTCAAGCTCGACAAACTGCGCGCCGAGCTCGAGGCCGTCAAGACCGAGAAGGCGGCGAAGCCGGCGAAGGCCCAGGCCGCGAAGACCGTCGAGAAACCCAAGGATGCGAAGGATCTCGAGGGCTGGCAGGCCTGGCTCGAGGAGAACCCCGAGGACGAGGACGGCAAGAAGGCCATCCTCGAGCTCGAGAAGGACGCCCGCGCCGGCAAGAAATACGTCCTCCTCGCGGACGTGCTGGTCTGCAAGGTGAACTTCGGGTACTTCGCCAACCAGGAGGAGGAGTTCAAGCTCCTCGAGGAGATCGCCGACATCCAGGAGCTCGAGGTGGGCGACGTGGAGCAGGCCTTCCACGCGGTGCTCTCGGTCTTCGAGGCGCGTCCGTCCGTCGAGTTGCTCGAGCGCCTGAACCGCCTGGCGTTGCAGGGGAGCCTGTGGGAACTGTTCGTCACCGAGATGCAATCGGTGATGGAGAAGCTCCGGGACGACGCCCTGCGCAGCCGCATCTGGCTGGCCATCGCCCGCGTCTACAACGAGCGCCTCAAGCGCTCGGACTACGCGCTCACCGCCCTTCGCAAGGCCCTCGACTACAACCCCAGGTTCGCCGAGAGATCGGAAGAGCGTCGTGTAGGGAAAGAGTGTAGATCTCGGTGG
>CALKWH010000310.1 GCA_938004375.1 uncultured Pseudomonadota bacterium | reverse complement strand
GCTGCACGTGGGGCTCTCGGTGGTCGCGACGGACGTGAAAAGCGACTTCTCGATCGGCTTGGGCGGTCTGGGATTCATGATGGGGCTCTCCGGCTCCTGGATGCTCTTCACCGGGCTGATCGGAGCCTGGCTGAGCGCCGTGCCGCTCATTCCCCGAATCTTTGCCAATCCCCGCTTTCGTGGTTTCACGACCTTTCCGCAGATCCTCGGACATTTCTTCGATTCCCGTGTGGCTCTGGCCGCCGGGGTGATCTCGGCCATCGGCTACATCGGCTTCACGAGCTCCCAGATTCTGGCCGGAGCCAAGCTCGCCTCGGCTTCTTTCCCCGGCCTGGACATGCACGCCGCCCTCGTGCTCATGGGCGCGATCGTCGTACTCTACACTTCCCTGGGCGGCATCAAGGCCGTCATCTACACCGACACCATCCAATGGATCGTCCTGATGCTGGGGCTCGCGTTCATCGGGTTGCCCATGGGATGGTTCGCCATCGGGGGCGCCCCCGCCGTCGCGGCGACGCTCGAACCCGAGATGGTCTCCCTGACCAACGTGGGTTGGAGCACGCTCGTGAACTGGGCCTTCACGATCATCCCCATCTGGTTCGTCGGCATGACGCTGTATCAGCGCGTGTTCGCCTGCAGGGACGAGCTGACCGCCCGGCGGGCCTGGTTCACCGCAGGACTCTTCGAGTGGCCGGTGATGGCCTTCATGGGGGTGACCCTGGGGCTGTTCGCGCGGGTGGCCGCCGAGCAGGGGTCCTTCGCCGCCCTCGGGCATCCCACCGCCGCCGGGCTCGACCCGGAGATGGGGCTCCCCTTGTTCCTGCGCACGATCCTGCCCGCCGGGTTCCTCGGGCTGATGATGTCGTCCTACTTCTCGGCGATCATGTCCACCGCGGACAGTTGTCTGATGGCCGCTTCCGGGAACGTGGCCACGGATCTCATCGACCGGATCATCCCCATCTCCAGGGACGCTCGGCGGCACCTGCGGGTCGTCATGATCCTCACCTTCGTGCTGGGCGCCTTTTCCCTGGCGCTAGCGAGCCTGATGGAGAACGTGTTGAGGCTCATGCTCTACTCCTACGCGTTCATGGTGTCGGGGCTCCTGGTGCCGGTGCTCGGCGGTTTCTTCTGGGGTCGGGGGAGCTCCGCGGGGGCGCTGGGGGCCATGCTCGCCGGTGGCGGCACGACCCTCACGCTGATCCTCACGGGCGTGCGTCTTCCCCTGGGCCTGGATCCAAACCTGTTCGGGATCACGGCCTCGCTCGTCAGTTTCATCATTCTTTCCCTGCTGTGCCCGGGGCGCGCGGTGGGGCCATCGGTCCAATCAGGGAAGGGGTGAGTCATGCAGGACGTGGAATTCACGATCATCGAACGACCCGACCAACTGCCGGAGGGTCTGGACCTGGAGGCGCTGGCGGCCTTCTTCCATGAAAAGATGAAGCCGTACCACGACACCCTGGAGGACGTGGCCCGCGGGCTGGAGTACGTCTTCGATCCCCTGCGTGGCGGGTTCCTCGTGCTGGCGACCCGGGACCGGGCGCCGGTCGGCGGGCTGGTCATGCTGCGGACCCACATGTGCGGGTACGTCCCCCCGAACCTGCTGCTGTTTCTGGCTGTCGAACCGACCCTGCGCGGCCGAGGCCTGGGCGGAAGGCTCATCGGGCTCGCCGCGGCCCGCTGCGAGGGGGACATCAAGCTGCACGTCGAGCCCGAGAACCCCGCCGCGCGACTGTACCGGCGCGCGGGCTTCGAGACGAAATATCTCGAGATGAGATGGAGCCGGAGATGAACTGCATCAACATCAATTTGGAGGCCCTGCATCACAACCTGCAGATGATCTCGGGGTTCATGGCCCGGCAGGGGGCCCACTGGAGCCTCGTCACGAAGTGCCTGTGCGGTCACGAGGAGACCTTGCGCGCCCTCGCGGCGATGGGCGTCGCGTCCATGTGCGACTCGCGGCTGGACAACCTTCGGGCCATCCACCGGGCCGCGCCGGAGGTGGAGAAGTGGTACCTTCGGTTGCCGCACCTCTCCGTGGTGGACGACATCGTGACCCTGGCCGACATCAGCCTGAACTCCGAGATCGAGGTGATCAGAGCCCTGGGCGTCGCGGCGCAGCGTCACGGCAGGGTCCACAACATCATCATCATGATCGAGCTCGGAGACCTGCGTGAGGGCATCCTCCCCGGCTCCCTGGTGAACTTCTACGAGCAGGTGTTCAACATGCCGGCGATCCGCGTCCTCGGGATCGGGGCGCAGATCGGGTGCCTGGCGGGCTCCGTGCCCAGCGTGGATCAGGTGGCCCAGTTGATCCTGTACCGGGAGCTGCTGGAGTTGAAATTCCGGCAGAAGTTGCCGGTCATCTCCGCCGGTTCGAGCGTCTTTCTTCCCCTGGTGCTGCAGGGGCGCCTGCCCAGGGGGCTGAACCACTTCCGGATCGGGGAGGCGGTCTTCCTGGGCACGGATCTCGTCGGCGGCGGGCGGCTCGAGGGGCTGCGCGACGACGTGGTGGTCCTCGAGGGTGAGATCGCCGAGATCAAGGAGAAGAACCTGGTGCCCATGTGCGAGGTCGGGACCGCGACGCCCTTCCACGGCCTGATCGGGTCGACGCCCGAGGGACATTCTCCCGGAAAGCGCGGTTTCCGGGCGCTGGTGACCATCGGCGAGATCGACACCGACGTCGCAGGGCTGACGCCGTTGAACCCGTCCTTTCAGATCGCGGGAGCCACCTCGGACATCATCGTCGTCAACATCGGGGAGAACACCGAGCACATCCGTCTGGGCGACACCATCAAGTTCAAGTGCTCCTACTCGGCTTTCGTCCGTCTGATGAACGACAATTACATCACCAAGCGGGTGCTGCCCGATCCGGAGGACTTCGGGAGGACATTCCCGGAGCGTTCCAGGGTGCGCGTGGAGCCGACGCTCCGGGATGGGGACTCCTGATGCGGGCGTCGTGGATCCGGCGGGTGGAGGCCTTGCGGCGGCGACTCGGGCAGTGCGCCGAGCCCTCGGGCCGGGAGGTCCGGACGGCGGCGACGGTGGAGAGCTTCTTTCGTCGCCACGGCATCGGGACGGTGGAGCGGCTCGACGGCTCCGGCGGGCTACTAGTGAGGATCCCGGGCGGCCCCGGTCGTGCGCCCGCGCGAAGGGCGGTGCTCCGCTGCGAGCTCGATGGCCTGCCGATCCCGCAGACCTGGGAAGCCCGCGGGCGCGCGCACGTCCGCGAGCACTCCCACCGCTGCGGTCACGACGGGCACATGGCCATCGTCGCCGCGACGGGGGTGCGTTTCTTTCAGGATCCGCCGCCCGGGGTCGAGCTGGTCCTGCTGTTCCAGTCAGCCGAGGAGACCGGGGAGGGCGCCAGGAGGATCGTCGACGGTCAGGCCCTCGCCGCCCTCGCTCCCCGGATGATCGTGGGCTTTCACAACCTGCCGGGCGTTCCCCTGGACGAGGTGGTGCTCCGGCCCGGCGTCTTCGCGGCCGCCTCCTGCGGTTGGAGCGCGCGGCTGACCGGCCGGACCTCCCACGCGGCGGAGCCCGAGCGGGGCCGCTCCCCCACCGCGGCGGTCCTGTCGCTGGCCGGATTTCTGGAGGCCATCCCCGGGAGCCGGGCCGACCGGGAGGCGTCCGTGAAGGCGACGGTGGTCCACCTGCGCGTCGGTCAGGTCGCGTTCGGGACGACCCCCGGGGAGGGAGTCGTGATGGCCACCTTCCGCGCCTGGTCCGACTGGGATCTGGAACGGGTGATCCAGGAGGCCTCCGCGTTCGCGATGGAGCTGGCCGCCGGCCACGGCCTGGGGTGCGAGCTGGCCCGTCACGAGCCGTTCCCCGCGACGGTGAGTGATCCGGTCCTGACCGGCCGCTTCCAGGAGTTCCTCGAGCGGACCGGGCGGCGTCACCGGCAGATCGAGACGCCCTTTTTGTGGTCCGAGGACTTCGGGCGCTATGCAGCCCTCGGGCCGCTCCTGTATTTCGGGCTTGGCGCCGGGGAAGGCACGCCGGCGCTGCATCATCCGGACTACGTCTTTCCGGACCTCCTGATCCCGGAGGCCGCCGAGATGATTCATGAATTCCTCCGGGACTACTTCGGCCAGGAACCGCAGCCATGACCGCCACCTCCCATATCCAGCTCAACCGCCTGGCCCTCGAGAACAACCTGCGGTTCCTGCGTTCCGTCATCGGGGAGAAGGTCGTCTTCTCCTCGGTGGTGAAGAGCAACGCCTACGGGCACGGGATCGAGCACTTCGTGCCCATGGTGGAGGCCTGCGGGATCGATCACTTCTCGGTCTTTTCCCTGGAAGAGGCCCGTCGCGTCGTCGCGGTCAGCAGACCCGGGACCCGGGTGATGATCATGGGGTACCTCGACGAGCAGGATCTGCCCTGGGTGATCGAGCGGGGCATCGAGTACTACGTCTTCGCCCCACGCAGGCTGGTCGAGACCATCCGGGTGTGCCGGGGGCTGCGCCACCGGGCCAGGGTCCACCTGGAGCTCGAGACCGGGCTTCACCGGACGGGGCTGGAGGTCGACGAGCTCGACGAGGTGGCGGGGCTCCTGGTCTCGAACCCGGAGCTCGTGGAGGTGGTGGGAATCTGCACCCACTTCGCCGGCGCGGAGGTGGTGAGCAACTACTACCGGATCCAGAACCAGATCCAGGAGTTCCACGCCCTCGTGGGGAGGCTGCGGGAGGCCGGGGTCTCGGGGGGCCTGCTCCACGCCGCCTGCAGTGCAGCGATCTTTAATTATCCGGAGACCATCCTGGACATGGTGCGGGTGGGCATCGCCCAGTACGGGCTGTGGTCCTCCCAGGAGACCCGCATCCGCACCCTCAACCGCTGCGTCGGCGCCGGCTTCAGCCGCAGACCGGACCCGCTGCGGAGGGTCCTGCGCTGGACCTCGTCGGTGATGGATACCAAGGAGGTCGCCGAGGGTGAGTACATCTCCTATGGTTACTCCTTCCTCGCCAGCCGCGACCTGCGGGTCGCGTCGATCCCGGTGGGGTACGCCCAAGGCTACAGACGGGAGATCAGCAATCAGGGACACGTGCTGATACGGGGGGCCAGGGCACCCGTCGTGGGCGTGATCAACATGAACATGATGCTCGTGGACGTCACCGATATCCCGGATGTGAAGGTCGGAGACGAGGTCGTGCTCATCGGGGTGCAGGGGGATCACGAGATCACCGTCAGTTCTTTCAGCGACATGGTGCACAACCTGAACTACGAGACCCTGGTGGGGCTCCCGTCCGAGACGGAGCGCAGGGTGGTGGAGAGGCTGCTGACGAGCCGTCCTTTGGGATTGTAGGGGGAGCGGTCGCGAAGCCGGCGAGGGACCCTGCACTAGGGAACGACGACGACCTTGTCGCCTGCCGAGCGACCGAAGGTCTCGGGCGCGTACATCTCCTCGGCTTTGAGCGGGGGCACGACGAACTGGCCGGGGGTGGTGGCGCGGGCGGTATACGTGAACGTGTGCAGACCCGCGTCCAGCAGCGAGGTGAAGGCCTCGACCCGCTCGTCTCGGATGTTGTGGTGCTCGTACCAGTGGCCCCACATGCGCCACCAGCGCATCATGAAGGGGTGGCGCGAGTTCCGTCCGCCGTGCCACCCGCCGCCCGGTCCGTAGGAGGTGGTGGAGCCGGTCGCCGAGGCCGGTGGCGCGCCCAGGAGGGCGGCGTTCTCGGCCTCGAGGCCTGCGGGGAGCGGATCGACCAGCGCCACATGATAGCGCCGCGAGGGGGCGAGCATGGTCAGCGTGACCTTCACGCGGGAGCCGGCCTTGATCCGCCAGGTGCCGTCGGCCAGGCGCTCCACGGACTTGGGATCGTCGACGCCGGCGTAGGCGCGGGACAGGGTGAAGCCGTGATCGGCCGCGGGCGGGCGCAGGTCCGTGAGCGCGTAGTCCATGCCGATGCGGTAGTACAGGCGCCCGGCACCGTCCTTGGCCAGCAGCAGGTCCTTCACGTCGCCGGGCTTGCCGAGCTGGTGCATGGGGATGCTCACCAGGTGGCGCTCGGTGGTGCGCCCGGCGAAGCGGTGCTCACCGGCGAAGGCGTCGCCCAGCCACATGCGGGAAACGAAGTTGGGCGTGATCTTCTCGAAGGTGTTGAAGTACTGGTCCATGGCCAGCAGCACCCACACGCTCTCCTGGGTGTTCGTCCAGCGGCCCTGCTTGCGGTGGGCCAGCAGCCCGGAGACGATTTTGGGAATCAGGTCGCTCGTGGGCTGGTCCAGCATGACGCCCGAGAGCAGCAGCGCGTCCACGCGGCGGTCCGAGTGCAGGATCAGGTGGGCGCCGTCGGAGGCGTAGGTGATGAAGTGCGCGTTGCCGGCGGTCTCGCTCACGCGGTTCAGCAGGAGCTTGCGGATCTTCACGAGGTGGTCCTGCTTTTTCGCCGAGATGAACACGGGGTACAGCCAGCCCACCCCCTCCAGATCGGGCTGCTTGCCGTCGGCGAAGTGCGGGTACAGTTCGGCGGCCTTCACCGGGTCCGGGTCTCCGTTGAGATTGCGCACGTACAGGCTGTGGGCGATGATCGACCGTTTGACCCACTCGGGGTAGTCCGCCGGGATGTGGCGCTCGATGTCCTTGAGGTACTGCATCGCGCGTTGGAGCATGTTCGGATTGACGGCGTAGCCCTTCTCCTTGGCGCGCAGGAGTGCGTGGGCCACGTGGATCGTCAGGAAGGGCCAGGAGTCCTGGCCACGGATCCAGAACGGGAAGCCGCCGTCGTAGTTCTGCATCCCCTGCAGTTTCTGCAGGTCCCGGGCCATGGCCGCGGCGATCTTGTCCGCGGGGGGCAGGCCGGCCGCCTCGAAGGCGGTCAGCACGTCGCGCAGCGCGGCGATGGACATGATCCGGGAGGAGAGCTGCTCGGCGCACTCGTACGGATACGAGAACAGGTAGAGCACGGCGTCGGTGAGGGCCTGCAACTGGGTGCTCGAGGTCTGCACGTTGAGGCCGCCGAACTCCATGACGACGTTCGAGGGGACCTGCACCGGCTGCACGATCGAGCCGGCGTCGATGGTCCCGTAAGTGGCGAAGCCCTCGGTGGTCGCGGGGGTCCACACGGGCAGCTCGAAGCCGGCCGCGTCGGAGCCGCCGGCGCCCACGGCCACGGCCTCGAACTTGGCGGTGCCCGCGCTGTCGGTGGCGACGGCGAAGCGCAGCTCGCGGCGGTCCAGCGCCGGGACGGTGACCTTCTGACCCACGGGGCCCTTCCACTTCACGTTCCAGCCGCGCACGGCGACCTTGATCTCCTGGGGGGCGTCGGTCTGGTTCTGCACCACCACCGGCAGCTCGAACTGATCGCCGAAGTTGAGGAACCGCGGCGGCGACGGGCGCACCTGCACCGGGAGCCGGGCGGTGACCTGCCCCTCGCCGATGCCGTAGTGGGTGGCGCCGGACACGGCGACCGCCATCAGGCGGTAGCGCGTGAGGTTGTCCGGCAGCTGGAGGTCCACGGTCACGCGGCCGGAGGTGTCGGTCTTCAACTCGGGGGCGAACAGCGCCAGGGCGGCGAAGTTGCTGCGGATCTTCACAGGAGAGCCGTCGTCCTTGCCGCTCTCCTCCTCGTCGGCCCGCTCGGCGGGCGTGTCCTTGGCGCCGTCGGCCTTCCGGGCGCGATCCATGGATTTGGCCAGCCGGGGTCCTCCCGGAGCGGGGGGCGGCGCGCCGGGCCCGCGGCTGCCGACGGCGGTGGGGGCGGCCTCGGCCATGGCCATCTTGGACTGTTCCAACGCGTCGACCTCGGCCTTGAGCTTCAGGGGGTCGGCCAGCAGCACGTGCTCGCGCAGCCACCGAGAT
>CALKWH010000309.1 GCA_938004375.1 uncultured Pseudomonadota bacterium | reverse complement strand
TGTAGAACAGGATCCGGTGCCGGAAGAAGGCGTCGACCGTGTCCTTGGGGACCGCCTCGTTGCCGCGCACGTCCAGGGCGCCCAGGCGATAGGACGAGCCCTTGTCGAGGTGGACGACCACGTCGATCTCGTGGGGGCGGTCGAGCTTCTTCAACTGGATGCGGATCTTCGAATCGAAATAGCCCTCGCGATGCAGGTACTCCTCGATCCGGCGCACCTGGTTCTCGAGGAGCTCGGCGCGCTCGGCCGCCGCCACCGGCAGCGCGGAGCCGGGCCGCAGGATCACGCGCCGCATGATGTCGGACTCGAACAGCGGCCAGTTGCCCCGGATGAACACGCTGCGCACCAGTTGGACCGGCTCGAGGTGGAGCCGCACCGTGGGGCGCGCCTTGCCCGCGACGGGCTCGGTCTTGACCAGCGAGTACCCCAGCAGGGAGAGCCGCCGCCTCAGCACGGTCTCCCAGTCGCCGTCGGCTGCCACCCGCTCGAGCTCCACCTGCAGCGCCCGCAGCACCCGGGCGCCGTCCTCGAGGAAGCGCCCCTCGATCTCCAGGTCGAGCACCGCGGCCCCGGCCGAGGCAACGGCGCCTGAACCCAGGACGGTCCAGAGGATCAGCATGAAGGGGAAGAGGCGCGAAAAAATCATGGCGGCTCAGTCGCGCCATCGTACACGATTGCCAGCGGGAAAAACAGATTTTCGTATTGGCTGTCAGAACATGGCCGAGAGCAGGTTGAGGCCGGGGAACGGGATCGCCAGCAGCGTCCAGACGCCGCCCAGCGCGATGGCGACGCCGTAGGGGAGCGGCGTGGTGGGGAGCTCGGCCAGCGGTACGCGGCGCGCGCCCGGCCGGAGCCAGGTCACGAGCGCGGTCCACAGGTTGGAGAGGGTGCGTCGGGCGTGGCCATGAACGATCACCCAGATGATGGCGAAGAAGAAGCCGGCCATGACCACATGGACCAGGGCCGGGAGCACCCAGGGCCAGCCCAGCAGCGCGCCCAGGGCGGCCATGAGCTTGACGTCCCCCATCTCCATGGCGCCCAAAAGCGCCATCAGCAGGAAGACCGAGAGCCCGGTGAACCCGCCCAGGGCGGCCGAGCCCAGTCCGGACAAACCGCCGAAGACGGTCCAGAGGACGGCGCCGCCGACGAGGCCGGCGAGGACGACGGGGTTGGGAATCTCCCGGGAGCGCAGATCGGTGTAGGTGGACACGCCCAGCATCGCCACGCAGGCGGCGGCGGTGAGCCAGTATTGGAGGGGGAGCGACTCGAACAAGCGAAAGATCAGGCGCCGGTGTTCATCTGGCCGAAGGTCTTCAGGGTCTTGGTGTCCGTGTGATGGCGCTCGGCGCCCATGGTGGTGGGCGTCACGTTGGTCTCGCCGGAGAGGGCGTTGGCGGCGCCGCCGAACAGGCGGCGGATGTCATCGCCGAACAGGGTGACGACGCCGATGGCCGCGATCGCGATCAGGGCCACGATGATGATGTACTCGGTCATGCCTTGGCCTTTGGTCTCGCCACGCAAACGCTTCGTGAGTTTCATGGGGATCTCCTTTCACAGCGGGGGAAGGAACCTCTGTGACACTTCTGGTGTACCTCAGGCGGAGGGGGCTTGGCCATCGGTCATTTGACGGATTTTGCGATCCAGTCGTTTGAGGGCGCGGCGGTGGCGTTTCTCGAGCTTGACCACGTAGAAGGCCGGGCCCTCGAGCTCACAGGCGGTGTCATCCCAGGTCACGCGGATCTCGGGCGCGAGATAATAATCGGCGCGGAACCCGGCGATGAAGACCCCCTCGGTCCCGGACACCCGGTAGCCCAGCCGGGTGAGCTCCTTCTCGAGCAGGCGCTGGGCGGGCCGGTCGAACCGGATGAACTCCAGACGCGCGCGTTTTGGGCGGAGGGCACGGTACTTGTGCGAGGCGACCACGGCCGAGAAGGCGACCGAGGCGAGGGCCGCGCCCAGCAGCACCTGGGTGACGGGGACGGTCTTCATCCAGTATTGCGTGGACAGGAAGGCCACGGGGAAGAACAGCACGTTGGCGGTGAGGAAGAACGAGCTCCAGAGGAACCAGCGGCGGGAACGGTTCATGGCACAGCAATATGCTGGCGCGACCGTCAAAAGTCAAGCGGCGTCAGACCTGGTACGGGGTGCCCTCGAACTCCATGCGGCGCAGCTGCTTGCGCTTGACCTTGCCGGACTGGGTCTTGGGCAGTTCCTTGACGTACTGCACCTTGCGCGGGTATTTGTAGGGGGCGGCCACGTTCTTCACGTGATCCTGCAGCTCCTTGGTCAGTTCCGGCGTCTCCGTGTAACCCGGGCGCAGCACGATGAAGGCCTTGACGACCTTGTCGCGCAGGGGGTCCGGGCTCTCCACGGCGGCGGCCTCGAACACGGCCGGGTGGCTCATGAGCGCGCTCTCCACGTCGAACGGGCTGATGCGGTAGCCGGAGGCCTTGATGACGTCGTCGGCGCGGCCGATGAACCAGAAATATCCCTGCTCGTCCTCGCGCAGCACGTCGCCGGTGTAGAACCAGCCGTCGCGGAAGACCTCGGCCGTGGCCTCGGGCTTGTTCAGGTACTCCTTCATCATGCCGGGGTGGGAGTCGATCTTCACGCACAGCACGCCGGGCTCGCCCTTCTTCACGGGCACGAGCTTGGCGGCGCCCTCGTCGTCCTCGTCCGGGGTCTCCATCAGGTTGATGACGATGCCCGGGCCGGGGCGGCCGCAGGAGCCCGGGTAGACGGGCATGCCGATGCAGTTGTGGGCGTACACCATGCACTCGCTCATGCCGATGCCGTCGCGGATGCTGATGTTGAAGCGGCTCTTCACCTGCTCCATGGTGTCCGGGGTCAGGGGTTCGCCGGCGCTCACGCCCTCGCGCCACTTGGACAGATCGAAGCGCTTCTCGGCGTCGGCGACCTTGAGCAGCATGCGGTACATCGTCGGGGTCCCGATGAACACCGAGACGCCGTAGGTGGCGAACAGTTCGAACCACTTCTCGGGGCTGAAGGCGCCGAGCTCGTGATAAAGCACGATGCTCATGCCACGGTGCAGGGCGAACAGGAAGGAGGACGACACCGGCAGCAGCCAGCCGACCTCGGCCGGGCAGGCGATGGTGTCGGGGGTGTCGTAGTGGTACCAGTAGCGGGCCAGGTACTCGTAGGCCAGGCCGTAGCGGTGGTAGTGGACGACGCCCTTGGGATCGCCGGTGGTGCCGGAGGTGTAGGCGATGAAGGCCACGTCGCCGTTGTTCGTGTCGGCGGATTTGAACTCGTCGGAGGCGGCGGCCATCTCGACGTCGTATTTGACGTGGCGGGGGTCGGTGGTGGTCTCACCGAGGTAGTCGAACACGACCACGTGCTCGAGGGTCTTCGCCTCGTCCCGGATGGCATCGACCACGTCCACCAACTGCGGCGTGGTGACGATGATCTTCACCTTCGCGTCGTTGCAGCGGTACAGGATGTCCTTCTCTCGGAACATCGTCGAGGAGGGGATGAAGATACCGCCGCACTTGGTGGCGGCCAGGGCGCAGACGTAGAACTCGACCTGGTTGCCCACGCGCAGCAGCAGGACGTCGCCGCGGCCGAAGCCCAGTTTGGTGAGCACGTTGGCGAACCTGTTGGTCTGGCGGCGCAGGTCGTCATACGTGAGCTTGCGCTTCTCGCCCTTGCTGTTCTCCCAGTAAATGGCGGCCCGGTCTCCGAGGCCCCGGTCGCAGACGGCGTCGGAGGAGGCGTACCCGATGTTGAGTTTCTCGGGGATGAAGGACCACGGGTTGTGCGACTTCCACTCGGTTTCGTAGTTGAACTCAGTCATGGCACCATACCTTGTTTCGAGAGAGGTTACTGAAAATTGTACTGACCTTGTTCCCAAGGTTTTTCACGATTGCCGCACCGTTCCTACACGATCCGGGGGCCGGTTTCAAGTGGATTTTCAGGGCGCGGGGGTCGGGCAGAAGAGATCGATCTCGGCCGCCGGTCCCTTGAACGAGGGGGTCTCGCCGGCGAAGGCGGCGAGGAGCTCGCGCAGCCGGGCGCAGTCGGCGCGGCGGCCCCGGGTGAGGTAGGCCCGGATGGTGGCCTCGGCCATCTCCGGACAGGGATCCAGCCGGAAGAGCTCCTCGAGCTCGGCGGTCACGTCCTGGCGTCGCATCAGGCCGGCCTGGGCCCGCAGGACGCGCAGGGTCTGTCTCACCCGGGGGGAGAGATCCGGGCGGCCAAGGGCGGGGGTCAGTTGCGTCAGCGCCAGGCCGGGATCCTGCAATTGGAGGGCGTGATGGGCCAGGCGCCGGATTTCCCGCACCGAGGCGGACTTCAGACGTGCGAGCAGCGCGTTGGCCGCCTCCCGTTTCCCCAGATACAGATGGAGCAGGGCGGCCTCGGTCAACACCTCTTGGTCATGCAGGGTCGGCGGGATCACCACGGTCCCGAGCTTCTCCTCGACGAGGCGACCCTGTCCGGGCTGGGCCCTCAACTGCATCCGCAGATGTCTCAGCCGCCAGAAGAGGGCGACCTGCTCGGGCCGTCCGGGCGCGGTCAGCATCGGGAGGAGCCGGTCGAGCCGCTCCAGGACGACCGGGTAGTCGATGGGCCGGTCCTCCTCGGCGGTCAAGAAGCGCGCCACGAGTTCGACATCCTTGAGGGGTCCCCGCAGCGACCGGCAGGGCCCCGGATTGTCCCCGACCCTGGCGAGCTCGTCGCCGCACAGCCTGGCCAGATGGCGCGCGACTTCGGCCGAGCGGTCCTGCTCGAGGGCCAGGCGCGCGGCCAGCCGGGAGACCAGCGGCGAGTCCTCGGGCAGCCCGGCCAACCTCGTGCGGATCGCCTCCAGGCGCTGCTCGTGGGCGAGGGTCCCCCATTCGAACCGGGACAGGGAGTCCACCGCCTCCAGGGCCCAGAGTGCGGACCACCACAGGTCCGTGGGCGGTGGTCCGGACTGTCGCTCCAGGCGCGTGAGCTCCTCCTCCGTGGGATCCTCGAGGAAGGCGAAGTCCGGCAAGGGGAAGTCACCGGGCCGGACCCAGGACCGCGCCTGGACCTTGCGGTCCGTGAGCAGGGCGGCCCACACGGCCCAAGGTCCCCGGCTGCTGGCCCCCTGGCGGGAATGGAACGCGAAGGCTTTTTCGGGATCGAGTCGCAGGAGGTGTTCCAGGGCGTCGAGCTGGTCGAGGCGCGCGTCAGACGGACCGCGGCGCGCGGTGAACTCCTTGCGCACCTGGGAGAAGAGCTCCCGGCCGGCGGGGAATTGGCCAGCGGCACCCTGGGCGAGGCGCATCACCCCGAAGTAGATGGCGTCGTGGGGTATAAGGGGGACCTTCTCCAACTCGGCGACCACCTGATCCGGATCGGCGCCCTTTCCGGTGCCGGGATCGGCGGCGAGGACGCAGGCGCGGGTCAGGTGGCGCCAGGCCCGCAGGACGGGCGCCTCGACGGCCGTCGCGGCGACATCCGGGGCGCTCCCTGGTTCCGGCGGGGATTTTCCGGCCAGGGCACCGGAGCGGCAGGCGATCCAGGCGCGCAGCAGGGGAGGCAGCGGGTGGTCGGGTTCGCGCCGCTCCCACCGGTCGAGCAAGGCGCCGGCGGCTTCGTGGCTCTCCCGCGAGAGGTGCCAGTCCAGCAGCAGGGGCCAGTCCTGGGGGTCCTCCGGGCCGGGCAGGCGTGCCTCGACCCACGGGGCTTGTCCTGCAGCCACGGCCGCCCACAGCGCCGCGTTGCGGAGGATGGCCGATTGGGGACGGAAGTCCCACTGCGAGAGCGCGTCGTACAGGTTCTCGGTCAACTCGGCGCGGGTTTCGGCGGTGGCAGTCCGCGAAAGGATGCGGGCGGCCGCCAGCCGGACCCGGGTGCCCGAATCGACGCCCCCCGGGTCGGCGCCGACCAGCTCGGAGGCCACCCGCATGCTGCGATTCCAGGGGGCGGTGTCGTGTCCCAACCACAACACGCCCCGGGCCTGCACCAGCGCCCATACGGACCAGATCGCGGGGTCGGACGGGTTGTCGCGGGCGGCGCGCTCGCAGGCGGCGCCGGCTTCGGCGAGGCGCCGGGGATCGGCCAGGGGGACGCCGTCACCGTGGGCGGCGGCGAGGGAGGCCCCGAGCCGGTCGCGCCGTTGCCGGTCCCGGTGGACGTGCAGCCCGCCCAGGACCAGGCCGGCCGCGAGCAGCAGCCATAGAAGACCCATGATGATCCAGGGTATTTTTTTTCGCATCTCTCATACGCCGGTGGGAGATTCCGGGATCGGGGATCCGGCGGGGGGTCGCCAGTGCCCGGAGGCGGCGTCGTGCACGATCAGCCACTGCCGCTCGAGGCCCCCGGGTCCGAAGCGCAGGAGCCGGGCGCGGGCCCGGAGGGCCGGACGTGGATCGTCGAGGATGGCGCAGCCGGTGCCCAGCACGGGGATGGTGGATCCCCCGGGACCGGGGAGGCGGGTCTCGGAGTCGTAGTGCTCGTGGCCGTGCAGGATCAGGTCCGCCCCGTGTTTCCAGAAGAGGCGGCGCAACTGGGCGCCGTCCACGAGCCCGTCGTGCCAGGTGTCGGCTCCGGGGGTCGGCGGGTGATGGATGAGAATCACGCGGAAGCGGCCGGTCTTGCGCCGCAGGAGCTCCTCGAGGCGGGCGAGTTGGTCTTGGCCAACCTCGCCGTAGGCCATGCCCAGGGCGGTCGGGAGGGCGGTGGAGACGCCGATGATCTCGAGCCCTCCGAACGTGCGGACCGTCGGATAGTCCGTCGGTCCCGCGGCCCAGGCGTAGGGTCCGAGGTTCTCCCAGAAGGTCTCCTGGGCCATGGAAGACGGGAGGTAGGCGTCGTGGTTCCCCGGGACCATGGAGACCTGCCCCGGTGAGAAGCCGCTCTCCTCCAGGTGGGTGCGCAGGCGCAGGTACTCCTCGGCGTAGGCCAGGTTCACCAGATCCCCGGTGATCAGCAGATGGGACACGCCGAGCTCCCTCAGATGTCCCAGCAGGCTCTTGAGCAGGTGGGGCCGGAAGGCCCGCCGGGAGGAGACCAGCAGGTTCACCGCGCCGGTGATGCGCTTGCTGAGCAGGTCCCTCAGTTGGAACGAGGACGGGACGGGGTAATGGATGTCGGTGAGGTGGGCGGCCAGCAGCGTGTCCGTCATCGTGGCTCCTTGTCGTCCGGGGTCGTCCCGCGATCCTCGAGCTGGTCGCGCCAGCGGCGGACCGCGGCCCGGAACTCAGCGCGCTCCTCCGGGTGCATGATGATCCACCCCAGGAAGACGTAGACGGCCATGCTCAGGAAGAGAAACTCCCATACGAAGCGGCGGTAGAAGAGCGCCTGGACGATCGTGGCGACGTAGGCGAACAGCACGACGGCCACCACCCACCGCTGCAGACGCCGGCCGTGGTGGCTGACGAACGGGAAGTCGGTGAGCAGGCCGGCGGCGATGGCCGCCGTGATGCCGGCGAGCCACCAGTGGGCCTCGGGAAGCTGCCAGACCAGCCGGGAGTTGTACAGCGAGAAGATCAGCATGGCCGCGATGGGCCGTGGGAGGCCCTTCCAGCAGAACTTGAACTCGAAGGAGACCGCCGTGTTGCGCGCGTGACGGATGCTGCCGGAGGCGATGAGTAAAAATGCCATTCCGATCCCCAGTTCGAGGTTCGCGGGGGCCAGGTGGGAGTAGACGATGAAGGCCGGCGCGATGCCCTGGGCGAGGTGGTCGGTGATGGTGTCGAAGTCCGAGCCGAAGCGGTTGGAGTGGCCCGTCAGCCGGGCCACGTAACCGTCCAGGGAGTCCCCAGATCGGAAGAGCACACGTCTGAACTCCAGTCACCGAATACGATCT
>CALKWH010000308.1 GCA_938004375.1 uncultured Pseudomonadota bacterium | reverse complement strand
GATCGTATTCGGTGACTGGAGTTCAGACGTGTGCTCTTCCGATCTAAGGCCCGGCACGCCTTCTTGCACATCGACATCCACGGGCGCATCGACTACGCCAACCCGGCGGCCCTCGAACTGTTCGGCCTGCCGGATACCCTGCCCGTGCCCGCCGCCGACCACCTCCCGGAGTTCGCGATCATCTCCACCTCCGCCCAGAGCGAGGTCCTCAAGGCACCCGACCACTTCGACGACGTGCTCCGCGTGACCCGCGTGGAGGACGAGTCCCCCCTCACGAGAGAGGGCGGCGCCGGGTTCTGGCTGGCCGTCGACGAGATCCGGAACGTGGCCGCCTACGTCGAGCACTCCCGTGAACTTCCGGCGCTGACGCCCCCGGCGGAACCCCACGCGCCCGAGGCGACGACCTACGACCGGTTGCGGGTCGAGATGTGGCGGATGTTCTCCCAGGAAGCGCCCGAGAGCCGCACGGCCATCCTCAAGATCCTCAACCTGCTGGGTCCCGGCATCGGCCTGAGCCGGATCAACTTCTACGAGATGCAGCCCGATCAGAGCATGATCTGCCAGGCCGAGTGGTGCTCATCCAACCAGAAGCCCAGCGTGGGCCTGGTGCTCCCCTCGTTCATCGTGAAGCCTTTTTTGTCCGAGGAGTTCTTCGTCTGCACCCCCCCCACGGTGATGCAGGCCCTGCCGGCCATCGTCCGCCCGTTGGCCAAACCCATCCTCTGGGGCATCTTCCACACCTACAACATCGAGCGCGTGATCGCCTGCCCCATCCGCATTGAGAACGCCTTCGAGGGCGCGCTCATGCTCAGCGTCGGCAAGGACGAGCCCGACCCCGGACGTTTCGCCAAGATCGGGAGCGCGCTTCGCAGCCTCCTCGAGGACGCCCGCCAGCTCGTCGGACACACGGTCTACCGGCTGCGCATCGAGGAGAGCCGGCGCCGCACCCAGGAGGCCCTGCGCGAGAGTGAGACGAAGTACCGCAACATCTTCGAGAGCCTGCACGACGTGTACTATCGGACCGACATCGGCGGGCGGATCACCCTCATCTCTCCGTCCTGCCAGCAGATCTTCGGTTACAAGCCCGAGGACATGACCGGCCTCAACCTCCTGCAGGAGCTCGTCATCCACCGAGAGAAGCGCCTGGAGTTCCTGGAGCGGCTGGACACGGCCGGCCGCGTCATCGAGTTCGAGATGCTCATGCGGACCCGGACCGGCGCCGAGTTCTGGGTGTCCACCAACGCCAACTACTACGTCGACGAGAACAACAACGTTCTGGGCGTCGAGGGAATCCTGCGGGACATCACCGAGCGCAAGAACCTCGAGGACCAGTTGATCCGCGCCGAGCGCATGGCCGCGGTCGGCACCCTGGCGGGGGGCGTGGCCCACGAGTTCAACAACATCAACCTCGCCATCCTGGGGTTCGCCGAGCTGGGTCTGATGCGCAACGGCCTCGAAGAGGAGGCCCTGCACTACTTCCGCGTCATCCGCAAGAGCGCGCTGCGCGCTAAGAACATCACCAGCAACCTGCTGACCTTCGCGGGCAGCACGATGGGCAAGGTCTCCGCGGGCAACGTCGCCGCCGTGCTGGACGACACCCTTCAGATGATCAAACACGAACTGTCGACCTCGGGCATCACCGTCGAGAAACACTACCACGAGGTCCCCGACACCTTCATGGACGCCTCGCAGATCGGGCAGGTGTTCCTCAACATCCTGATCAACGCGCAGCATGCCATGATCGACCACCCCGAGAAAAAGATCTCCATTCAGGTGACCCACGAGAGCCCCTTCGTGTGCGTGGCCGTCACCGACACCGGGTGCGGGATCCCTCCCGAGCACCTGAAACGCATCTTCAGCCCGTTCTTCACCACCAAGGGCGAGCACGCCCAGGGCGAGGGACCCATGTCCTCCGTGCGGGGCACCGGCCTCGGGCTGAGCGTGAGCCACTCCATCGTGCAGAACCACAGCGGCACGATCGAGGTCCAGAGCCGCGTCGGGGAGGGAACCACCTTCACGGTCCGGCTGCCGGCCTCCAAGACCGTGCGCAAGCTCGAGTCCGTCCCCGCCACCCGCGCGGCGGAACCCTTCCTGCAACTGAAGATCCTCATCCTCGACGACGAGGAGGACCTGCGCGCGCTGCTGGCCAGCTACCTGCAGAAGCAGGGGCACGTCACCCGGGACACCGACGACGGCACGGACGCCCTGGCCATGCTGCGCAAGGAGCGCTTCGATCTCGCGCTGGTCGACCTCCAGATGCCCGCCATGAGCGGCCGGGAGTTCATGGAGCGGGTGTCCGCGCTGCCCCGCGAGAAGCGGCCCAAGTTGATCGTCATCAGCGGCCAGAACGTCACCGAGACCTTCGATGCCGCGCAGGTCTCCGGCCTTCTGACCAAACCGTTCCGGCTCGCCGAGGTCGCCGCCGCGGTCTCGGCGGCCTTTTTGCCCCCGCCCCGGGAGTGACGAATGCCCGCGACGCCCGTCCGCCTGTCCGATTACACCCCCTGCCCCTTCCACATAGACCGGACCCGCCTCACCTTCGAGCTGGATCCGGACGGCACCCTCGTGACCGCCAACCTGGCGGTGCGGCGCACCGGCCCGCCGGACGCGGTCCTCGTGCTCGACGGTGAAGAGCTGGTCCTGGAAGCCCTGAACCTCGACGGTAGGCCGCTTTCGCCCGACCGGTTCGAGTTGACCGACACCGCCCTCCGGATCCCGGGCTGCCCGGACGTCTAGATCGGAAGAGCGTCGTGTAGGGAAAGAGTGTAGATCTCGGTGGT
>CALKWH010000307.1 GCA_938004375.1 uncultured Pseudomonadota bacterium | reverse complement strand
CGCGAGGTGCAGGTGTGGCGTGGCCCCGAAATGGTGGGGACCCTGATGCTCCCGGCCGCCCCCAGGCGGTGGGAGGTCCGGGGGCGATGGCTCATCGCCGCGTGCGGGCTCGAGGGGCTCGTCGTCGCAGACGTGGCGAACCCCATGGCGATGAAGTCCGTCTCCGTGCTCGAGAAGGGAAAGGAGATCGTGGACTTCCGGGTCGACGGTGACCTGCTGGTGCTGGTGACCGCGAGCTACGACATCGGAGCGTACCGCGTGGACCTGGCCGGTGATCGTCCCACCGCCCTCGCCGAGGTGCTGCAGGATCCGGAGGCCGAGCGCCGCGCCTTCGGCGGTCGCAAGACGGCCGGGCGCATCGGCCTGGTCAGGCACGTCCATCGCGGGTTCGCCACGATCCGCCTCGAGAAGGGCGTCTCGGCGGGCATCGGCGACTTCGTCGAGATCCGCTCGGCGCGCGTCGACCGGCGGTACGATCCCGTGCTGGGGCGCTCCCGTCGGCAGGAGACCCTGGAGCTGCTGTGCGTGGCCCGGGTCACCCAGGCCGAGGGGGATCAGATCGCCATCCGCCTGGGGCGCGGCGACGATCCGAAGGTGGGCGATCACGTCTTCTTTTCCGACCGGCCCATCACCGGCTCCCTGTGGATGCCCGCTCGCTACCGGGACCAGTGGCGGGCCGAGCTCGAGGTGATCCCGCTGATCGGGACCGGCGAGGACGGGGACAACAGCGTGATGTCCATGATCCTGCGGGGTTCGATCCACTACCACGCCTTCGGGCCGTTCAAGGTGCAGGCCGGCGTGGATCCCCTGCCCATCCTGGGCACCTCGCGGTTTGACACCTCCAATGTCATGGGCGGCAACTTCTTCGCCCTCGTCTCCTACGAGACCAACTCGTTCGAGATCGGCGCGGGCGCGGGCTACCAGCTGCCGGCGCTGGATGGGGAGAGCCCCCACAACCGTCATGGCGGCGTGTTCCTCCAGCGGATGCGCCTGGGCTCCCTCGACGGGTTGAACATCCAGTTCCAGTTCCAGGCCGTCTACTCCCGCGACAACCAGGAACACAAGCGTCGGGCGATGGTCGGCATGATTCACTCCGAACTGAACGTGCCGCTGATGCCGGGTGTGAACCTCTTCACCCGGTTCTTCGGGGATGGGCGCACGATCATCCACGCGGGCCTGGGGCTGCGGACCTACCTGCGCGGCAACGGCGGCCCGGGGAGCTTCCTGGTGCCGGTGACGCTCGGCTACACGCGCCTCGCGCCTTACTACACCGAGGTCACGGGCAGCGTCACCAACGATGACAGGCAGTATCTGGTGGAGGGGACGACCTTCTCCGCCGGTCTGGAATACCGGTTCTGATCAGGAGGCCGCCATGTGGAAACCGATGCTGACATGCCTGGCGACCCTCCTGGCGCTGGCCGCCGTCCCGGCCCTGGCCCAGGATCCGCCGCCGTCGAGCCCTGCGGACACAAAGGTGGCGCCGCCGGTCACCCCGACCGCCGATCGGGCCCGGCCCGAGCCCGGGGTCGAAACCGTCGACCGGCTCTCCTGGGAGCAGTTCCGGCGCCGTCTGAAGGTGATGACCTCCCACGAGCGCCTCTTCCTCACCGATGACAAGGGTGCCCCCCTCGACGAGGCCTATTTCCGATCCGAGGTCGTGGGCGTCGCCCTGGGGCGGGAGCGCGTCTACGTCGCCACCGCCCGGCACGGGGTGGACGTCTTCCGGGTCACCTGGAGGTTCAAGCTCGAGAAGCTGGCCCACCTCGAGGTCGACGGCACGCTGTCGGGCCTGATCTACGACGACCCCTACCTGTTCGTGGTGCGGCCGGTGCGGCGCTCCCAGGTGTTCCACCTCACCGGGGCCGGCGCCGTGCCCGTGCGCGAGGGGAGCCTGAAGGCGCCGCCCCCCGCGACGGAGTCCGCCGTCCGCGAGAAGGCGACCGGCCGCGTCACCGGCGTCCACAACGGCGTGGTGACCGTGAGTCTGGGTTCCGAAGACGGTTTCCAGGCGGGGGATCGCATCCGGGTGCTGTCCTCGGGGCGCACCCGGGAGTACAACCCCCTGCACGGAAAGCACCTCGCCTCGGCGCGCACGCGGCTGCAGGCGGTCCTCACGCTGTACGAGGTCGAGGCCGCGAGTGCCCGCGCACGGCTGCGGGAGGGCGAGGACGTTTCGGTCGGCGATCTCGTGTCCTATTTCAACGAGGAGAAGGCGCCGCAGGTCGACCGCATCGTCCGGTGGGGCGGGGTGCAGCGGATCATAGCGACCGCGACGCCGGGCTTCCTCTTCGGCGATCCCTCCCTGGGCGCCCAGGTGCAGTACGAGTATCAGGCGAACATGCCGTTGACGCTGGGCGTGTCCTGGCGCGGCTTCCTCGGCCAGGAGGTGTCCGCTTCCGATCTGCGCGTGGACGCGGCGTTCGACACGAACTACTTCTCCATCGGATACCAGCTCGGGTTCTTCGCCGGGAACGGCGACACCTACGGCACCTCCCCCGCCATCGGGTTTTCGGCCATGTTCATCCGGCTGGGGTCGTTGGACGGGCTGCACCTGCTGTTCGGCTGGCGCGCCGCCGTGGAGGACATGCGCGGCGTGTTCGCGCGGATCCAGCTCGGCGGAAGCCGGCACAACCTCTTCTTCGCCCTGGACATGGACAACGGCGAGTACAAACTGAAGCGCGGCAACGGCACGCTGGAGTACGACGAGCACATGGAGCTGGTGATGGGCACGGTGCTGGTGGGGGATCGGATCAGGCTGTGGGGCAACGGCGGTGCCGACACCCTGTTCGTCACCGTCTTCCTGGGCGGGCAGTTCGTCACCATGATGGACGACGAGAGCAGTTCGTTCGTCATGGGCGGCGGCGTCGAGTACCGCTTCTGATGCGCATTCTCTCCCGAAACAGGCCCGACCGGATCATCCTGCGCGGAGAACCGCTGCCGCTGCCCGGCTTCATCCCGGCCGTCGCCGGCACCGGCGCTCTGGACCGCATGCTCTGGCCGCACCTGGGGCGCGTGGCTCCCCTGGGGGTGCTGGTGTCGGCGCCCTCGTTCTTCTGGGTGCACCACGAGCCCCTGCCCGTGCCCGCGCGGCTGTGGATCGACGGCGGCTCCTTCGGGGTGTTCGCCCACGGCGGCGCCTGGGAGGAGCAGGCGGACGGGACCGGCCTGCTGCGCCTGCGCTTCGCGGAGGAAGAGGTCACGGTCACCTGGGAACGCCTGCTTGCGCTCCAGGTGGAGCACGCCGCGGTGGGGTTCTCGCTGGACATCCCGGTGCCCATCGGG
>CALKWH010000306.1 GCA_938004375.1 uncultured Pseudomonadota bacterium | reverse complement strand
GATACGTCGACCACCGGGATCTACCCTCTTTCCCTACACGACGCTCTTCCGATCTAGGCCGTGATGGCCTTTTATTCATGGTACTCGAAGGAGGACGTCGTGGTGCCGCTGGGCGGCATCTCCGAGCTCATCGAGGAGGTCGCCCGGCTGTGCCCGGAGCTCGGACTCACGTCGGCCACCTTCGGACACGTGGGCGACGGCAACCTCCACGTGAACCTCCTGGCCCCGCCGGAGCACCCCACCCCGGAGCGGGCGCTCGAGGAGGCCCGGCTTCAACTCTACGGACGGGTGCGCGACCTGGGAGGCACCCTCTCGGGTGAGCACGGCATCGGCCTGAAGCGCCGCGACCACCTCGGACTCTTCCTCGACCCGGCCCAGCTCGAGTTGATCCGGCGCGTGAAGGCCGCCTTCGACCCCGCCGGCATCCTGAACCCGGGGAAGATCGTCCCCGACTGATCATCTCCTACGCCTTCGCGTCCTTCACACGCGGCAGCTGGACGGTCACCAGGGTGCCACCCGCAGCGCCGGCACCGCGCACGGTGACGTCCCCCTCGTGATCGAGGATGATCTTCTTTGCCAGCGGGAGGCCCAGGCCGGTCCCCGAGGGCTTGGTCGTGTAGTAGGGCTCGAAGATCAACTCTGGATCGGGCACGCCGGGACCATGGTCCTCGATGTGGATGAGCAGGTACCGGCGCGAGACCGTGACCCAGCAGGCCACCGGCTCCGTGCTTCCCGAGTCCTTCTGCGCATGGATGCCGTTCTCGATGATGTTGAGCAGCGCCCGCTTCATGAGCATGCGATCGATGTTGAGCCGGGCATCGGAGGGGAGGTCTTCCCGGAGCAGCACGGAGCCAGCCCCCCAGGTGACGTTGGCCAGCTCGACCACCTCGTGCATGAACTCGTCGACGAGGATGATCTGCACCTGCTTGTCCGGCAGCCGCGCCAACGCGCCGAAGGCCTCGACGAGCTTCTGCAGATCGGCCACCTCCTCACGCACCATCATGACGGCGGTGTCAACAAGGTTCGCGTACTTCGGGTTGTCCCGGGGAGCCTTCTCGTGGATCTGCTGCACGGCCAGCAGGATGGGCGTGAGCGGGTTCTTGATTTCGTGAGCCAGCCGGCGGGCCACCTCCTGCCAGGCGCCCATGCGCTCCAGGTACCGGATGCGCTTGCGGTTGGCGGCCATCTCCTTGACCATACCGTTGAAGTCCTGGACCAGAGTAGCGAGCTCCTCGGTGCGGGTCTTCGCTTCGACGCTCACGTCGAGCCGCCCCTCGGCCACCGCTCTGGTGGCTGCGGCCAGGTTCTGGATGCTGCGGGTCACGCTCTTGAGGAAGGCGTTGGCGGCCAGGTAGGAGACCAGGACGATGATGCACAGCGCAATGAAGAAGAAAGTCCAGTAGTACTTGCGGATTCCCTGGTAGATCCGCAGGATCTGCACACTCTCTTCGTAGTTGGTGGCGAGACTCCCATAGTTCGTCATGTCGTCCGACGGCGCGGCCAGCAGAACCCGGACATCATAATGGGGGGTCTCGTGGACATGGGCGAGGTGCCTGTGACCACCGGCCAGCAGAATCGGCCGGTTGACCTCGAACACGGGGACCGGGAACCGTCCGCCGCCGGGGTCCATCCAAGACCTCTGGGACCGGGAACTGCCAGGAGGAAATATGGCGATCTCGGCGACCTCCCCGGTGCGCTCGAGAAGCTCGCGCAGCACCGGCACACCCTCCTGGGAGAAGGGTCCGGGCGGCAGTTGACGCTCGACCTGGTGTCCGAGAAGCTGGGCCTGAAGCGCATACCGCTCCCGCTTGTCGTGGATCAGCGAGAGGAAGGAACCCGTGATCGGGTTCTTGCTGCGGATCAGATTCTCCAGGTGGTTCTGGACCAAGTGGTCGTGGGCCGACATGAGATAGTACAGCAGACCCAGCGCGAGGAAGGAGGGGAAGACCGACGCCGTCAGCAGGGACAGATAGATGCGCGAGGAGATGGTGCGTCTCACGGAGCCAGGACCTCCCGGCCCAGGACCGAGGACGACCGGAGGTTCACGGTCAGATCCGTACCGCCCACGCTCTTGTCCACGAACAGCGAGAGCATGGATCCCATGTATCCCGAGAACTGACTCCCTTTCTCACTCTGACGCAGCCACAGTTTGACCTTTTCGAGGAGCTTGCGGGAGATCGGGTTGAGCTGGACCTGCACCTCGAGGTGGTACCGGCGGGTAGGAGAGATGGCCACGCCGTCGGAGAACGGCAGATCCACCAGGGCGGCCACGTGTCGCAACAACGAACTGTAACGCGAGACCGTGATCCGGCGAGTCCCCGCCCGGGTCGTGCACTCGATGCTCCACGACTCGTCCCAGAGGTCGAAGGTGACGGCACAGAAGCGCAAGGAAATCGCCGCGGTCCGGTCTCCGGGGCTCTCCTTGAGGAGGACCCGGTATAGCAGCCGCTGGGTCAGACCGGACCGCATCTTCCGCTCGAACGCGGGTGTGGCCAGGGACCCCAGGTTGAAGTTGGCGACCAGCCCGCCAGACCGTTTCTGCAGCAGCCTGGGCGTGACCTGGGCCCCGGCGACGGTGGCGTGCCCGCACAGCAGGAGAACGACGAGGAGGCGGACCGCGGCCTTGGACATGGGCATCTCAGAACGGCATCCGCGAGAGCGCGTTGGCGAAGGACAGACGGAAGATCCCCATCCGGGTGTCCAGGTGCAGACCGAAGTCCAGCGTGAGATCCACGGGGAGCGCGTCCCTGAGTGAGGTCTCCCGGTAGCGCAACTGGGACGGCGAGGCCAGCCCCATCACGCCGGCGGAGAAGAATAGGTGCCCCCGATAGATGAAACCCGACCTTGAGAACAGGGGATAGTCGTACCGGAAGGCCAGCTTGAAGGCGGCGGTCCCCCAGCGCGCCTCGGAGATGCCCGTGTCCAGGAAGTCCGGGCTGGGGGAGACCGAGAGGTTGAGACCCAGCGCCCGAGGGGCTACGAGGTCCTGCAGGTCGCCGATGTAGAATTTATCGAACAGGGCCGGGTTCCCCATCATCAGGCCGCCGAAGAAATGGACGGAGAAGATGTGCCGCCCCAGCCTTCGGTAATGCTCAAACTGGAGCTCACCACGGCTGTAACTATAGGAGGAGAAGAAGATCGGACTGCCGACGCGTCCGCCGAGCTCGACGAGGGTGCCCTCGGAGGGCAGGATGTCCCGGTTACGCGAGTCCCAGGACAGCCGGGCGGAAAGAAAACCGAGGAAACTGAAGCCGTCCTCCAGCCCGAAATGAATCTGGCGGGAGGTGCCGTCGGGATAGTGGCGGATCCGCTCCCCTGGCAGATCGGTGTGCAGCAGCTCCGAGGAGGCCCCCACGTGCAGGAATAGCGGGCCTACTGGAAAGAATGTCTCGGTCCAGAACCCGCCTCGATGATAGGGCAGCGAGAGGAAGTTCTCCGGATTGCCGTCGTCGACCTCGCCGTACGTGCGGTAGAACTCGGTGCCGTTGGCGTAGCGGGCCCCCAGGTGTAGCGGGATCGACAGCCACTTGGGTGCGAACAGCGAGCTCTCCAGCGCGTACTGGGCACGGCCCTCCATGATGTCGGCGCGCGCCGTGCCCACGGCAGCCACTGAGAGGCGCATCCCCTCACCCAGGAAGTTACCCTCCTGGAGGCCCAGCCCGAGCCAGAACGGGGTGATGCGGGAGGCTCCGAAGAAGAGGTGTCGGATGATCAGCGTCTGGCGCTCCTCCAGCCTCACCACCAGGACCACCTTGCCCCGTTCCCGCCCCTTGTCCAACCGAAACTCGACGCGATGGAACAGGCCCAGGGCCAGGAGCCTCACGCGGGCGGACTCCAACCGGGGGTCGTCGGGGGTGATGCGGTCTCCCGGCCTCAGGCCGAGGACCCGGGTGACGAGGCCGCAGTTGGTGGCCACCAGGCCGTCGACCGAGATGGCCTCCACCGTGAGGGTGGGCAAGGCCGTCGCCGGACGCTCCATGGGCATGGTATAAATGAAAAACAGGGCAAGGAAGGTGGACATGGAAAACGATCCGCGCGCCACCTTACGCCGCTTTACCCGAACTGACAACGTCAAAATGGATGCGAGACGGCAAAGTTGGCCCTGGAACGGAGTTTTATGCTATAACTACGTGCGCGTCCGAATCCCGGCCGCCCATCGTGCACGAGGCAACCATGCAAAAAATTCTCCTTCTCCTCTCCGTCCTGTGCCTGTCCTGCCTGTCTTCCGGATGCGACGAAAAGAAGTACCACACGCTCCCGCCCATCGACGGCGGCTCCGACGCCGACGTCGACGGCGCCCCGGACGGTGACGTGGATGGAGACGTGGTGCAGGATGTGATCGTCCTGCCCGACGACCTGGACGCCGACGTCGACGGACCCGACATCACGATCACCGCACCCACGGAGGGGGAGACCCTCTTCGGAGACAACTATCTGGTCAAGGCGGTCATCCTGCCGGTGGCCGACCCCCTCGACTACGAGACCATCACGGCGTTCCTCGACGGCACCACCTACAACATGACCGTCGACACGAACACCCCCAACGGTTTCAAGATCACCGTCGACGTCAGCGACCTCGCGGAGGGGACGCACACCCTGCGGGTGACGGCGAAGGACATCTCCGGACGCCTCAGTTACGCCGACGTCCGTTTCAACTACGATCGCGGCCCCACCATCTCGGTCTACAGCCCCCTCGCCGGGGGTCGCTACCACGGCGGCGTCAACCTGTCGCTCAAGGTCAACGACAACGACGGCGTGCAGGCCTCCTCGGTGACCGCCGTCATCGCCAACAGGGACATCCAGCTCACGCAGTCCAACGTCTCCACCGACACGGCCAACGGCAGCCCCGTCTGGGTCGAGTATACGGGCAGCGTGATCTTCAACGACGCCATGTTCAACCCGCCCCTGACCGGCACCCAGCGGCTGACCGTGAGCGCCGAGAACGCCGTCGGCAACGACGCCAAGAAGCACGTGGACTTCACCATCGACAACGAGGGACCCTCCATCGTGGTGACCTCCCACGAAGAGGGCCAGATCATCGGCTCGATCACCTATTTCGCCGCCGAGATCCTCGACCCCGCAGGCGTACTGTCGTCCTCGGTGTACGCCATCATCGGCAACAACGACGTGCAGTTCGTCATCCCGTTGGAGGCACAGGAAGGCATGTACGTGTACGAGGGATCCTTCGACACGTCCGTGCTCCCGGACACCTTCATCTGGCCGGCCCTGCAGGTCTTCGCCACGGACCTGCTCGGCAACGAGAGTTCGGTGGCCTTCCAGCTCGCCCTGGACAACCAGCCACCCCTGATCAGCCTCGATCCGCCCGAGACCATGCGCCTGACCAAGAAGAACTCCGAGCGTCTGTTCGAATGCTCCCGGGTCTTCGATCCCGTTGGCTGGTATTCCGCCGACGACGGTGACCTGGTCGCCCAAGTGTTCTGGCTGCGCGCCCGCGTCGAGGATCAGGGAAATAGGGCGGTCGGTGCGGTCTGGTCCCCGCTGGCCCTGGTGAACCAGGCCTCGGTCGAGATCTTCATCCTCGACGACGCCCGGCTACCCCTGGTCGTGGACATGAGCGGGGACGGCTTCTGCAACGACATCAACCCCAATCTGATCCCGACGATCAACATCTCCGGAGATCCCCGCGAGACGCTTAAATTGAACATGGTACCCCTCGAACCCGCGGGCAGCGCCGACTACCGGACCGACTACGACACGCCCACTCCCCCCTCCCCCTGCCAGGTCTGGGGCGTGGCCAACGATCCCCCCGACGCGCTGTGCCCCGTGGTCCAGGAGGACCTGAGCCTGCTGATCTGGTACACCTTCGATAAAACCGAGCCGGCCATCTACGGTCTGCCGCCGTTCAACCCGAGCAACCCGCTCACCTGCTCGGGCATCCAGTTCGACTCCCGGGCCAACAACATCTCCGAAGGCTGGGCCTGCATCGCGGTGAAGGCGACCGACAACGTCGGCAACACCTCCGTGAGCGCACCGCTGCGGGTGTGCATCGACTACGATCCCTTCGACGGCAACGTACCCGTGGACTGCCAGAACCTGCTCAATCTGCCCAACTGTACGGGCACCTGGGATGCGGGCACCTCGACGGTGCTCACCACACCCTGCACGCCGCTCATCTTCCCCGCCCAGGAAATCCGCCGCGAGGAGTAGTTCCCGGCATGTCTCCCAACGTTCAATGGATCGGCCTTTTCCTGTTCCTGCTGCCGGCCTGCTCCCCCCGCGAAGAGGACGCCCGGCTGCGCGAGGATTGGGGTGAGTGCACCCGCAACGCGGACTGCAGCGGCGGCCGCATCTGTCGCAACCGAAAGTGCGTGACCGCGCCCCCCTCCCCCGTGGGAACAGCGCTCGCGCCTCCGGAAGGGATGGTGCACGTACCCGCCGGGGAGTTCCTCATGGGCGCCAATCGGGGGCTCCCCCTCGAACGCCCCCAGGTCACGAGCCGGACGCAGGACTTCTTCCTCGACAGCCGGGAGGTGACCGTGGAGTCCTATCTCGCCTGCCAGCGGGCCGCCCACTGCCCGCAACCCCTCTGTGACCTGACGGGCCGACCGCCGGGAACCCCGGTCACCTGCGTCACGCAGGACGCTGCCGCCGCCTACTGCGCCTTCGTCAACAAACGCCTGCCCACCGAGGAGGAATGGGAGAAGGCGGCTCGCGGCGTGGACGCCAGGACCTATCCTTGGGGTGAGGAGCCGCCCACCTGCGAGCGCTCGGTCCACGAGGGGTGCTCGGCCTCCCAGGGGCCGCAACCGGTCCTCGGGAGGGTCTCCGGCGCGGGTCCCTACGGCACCTTCGACCAGGCCGGCAACGTCTGGGAGTGGACCTCCACCTCCCGGCCAGCCTGGAACAAGGATGCGGATCCGCGCCAACGACAGGCCGGGCATGCCCCGCCGCCGACGCAGTCGGGCTCCGCGCCGTCCTCCAGACCCGGCGCCCTGCCTCTGTTCGTCATCCGCGGAGGCTCCTATCTCGATCCGCCGTTGGCGCTGCGCGCCTCCCACCGGTTGCTGTTCGCCCGGGACTTCACCTCCCGCGCCCTGGGCTTCCGCTGCGCCGCCGACCCCCGTTGACGATCCCGGTGAAACCGCTTTGAAGGGTGGGTCCTGATTTCGATTTTGATTTCGATTTCGATTTCGATTTCGACCTGGAGTCGGTGGCTACCGCGGCGGATCCCGCAGGATTCGGGAGACGGCCTCCGCGAGCTGGGAGGGATGGTAGGGTTTGGGCAAGTAACCCGCGGGCGGCGCGACACCCTCCTCCCAGAAGGGCTCCAGGGTCTCGGACCAGCCGCTGGAGATGAGGATGGGCAGCTCCGGCCGTAGCTGGCGCAACTGGCGGAAAACCTCGTTGCCCGGCAGGCCCGGCAGATGGAGATCCAGCACCACGAGCGCCAACTCGGGCAGCAGGGCGCGGGCGGCTTCGAGACCTTTATGACCGTCGGCGGCCAGCAGGCATTCGCAGCCCGCATGGGACAGGATCCGTCCCACGACGTTGCGCACCCAGAGATCATCGTCGATGACCAGTACCCGCCTGCCACCGGCGGGCGCCTGGCCCACCTCGGCTGCCGGGGACTGCTCGGTCGATGCGTCCGCCCGACAGTATGGGAAGAAGATGCGCAGGACGGTCCCCTGCCCGGGGAGGCTGGACACGTGGAGCACCGCGTTGTGGCTGCGGACAATGCCGGCCACCGCGACGAGCCCCATGCCGGCGGCGTTGGCCTTGGTGGAGAAACACGGGTCGAAGATCCGCTCCAGCACGGCGGGCTCCATGCCTTCACCGCTGTCGGCGATCTCCAGGCAGCAGAAGGGACCCCGATCGCAGGCGCCCTCGGGAAGCAACTGGAACGGCGGATCCTCGGGGAGGGTCTCGCAGCCGAACAGGGAGACCGTGATCATGCCCGCCCGTTCCCCGATGGCGTCCAGGCTGTTGCTGCACACGTGGGAGACCAGGGCGGAACATTGCTCCTCGTCGGCCAGCACGGGACGCATGGAGGCTTCGATGCGGTAGATCATGCGGACCCGCTCGGGGAACGTCGCCTGCAGCACCTCGGCCTGGCGCGTGAGCACCGAGGACAGATCCACGGGCACCAGGTGGGGCTTCCAGCCGCCCGTGTAGGACAGCAACTGGCGGGAGAGCCTGGCGGCCTCTTCGGCCGCGCGTTCGATCTCCCGTAGGTTGAGGCGCACCGGATCGTCCTGGGAGACATCCATCAGGCTCAGGGAGGCGTTGCCCAGGATGCCGACCAGCAGGTTGTTGAAATCATGGGCCAACTTGGAGGCCAACAGGGAGAGGCTCTCCACGCGGCGGCTCTCGTGGAGCCGCTTCTCGACGATGCTCCGCTTGGCCTCCCGCCGGCGCCGCTCGGTCATGTCCCGGACTGTGACCATCACCAGCGGACGGTCCTCGAGGCGGAACAGCCGCGCCGCCACCTCCGTGGGGAAGATCGTGCCGTCCTTGCGTCGGCCCTCGGCCTCGACGAAGAACCCACCCCGCAGCAGCTCCGGACCGATGACCTTGTCGAAGGAGGTGGCCGTCTTCTCCGAGACCAGGTTCCGGGCGGACAGACGCAGCAGCTCCTCCTGGGAGAAGCCGTGCATGCGGGCGGCCACCTCGTTGCATTCGAGGATGTCGCCCTCGAGGGTCTCGATGAACACGGCCTCGGCCGACAGGTCGAACAGCGTCCGATACCTGGCCTCGCTGCGCTCCAACAGGGCCAGGGCGCGCCGACGCTCGCTGATGTCGCGCATGACGCCCGTGGACCCGATCAGGGCCCCCGACTCGTTGTAATGGATCCGTTCGTGGACCTCCAGGACCCGATCCTGGCCGGTGGTGTGGATCGGGATCTCGTACTCGATGGAGGGACGCAGCTCGGCGATGGCGGTCTCGAACAGCCGCTGGTATCGCTCGAAGAACCCCGGATCCAGCTCCGGGAAGAGCCCCGCCATCGACACGAAGCGGCGCCCGACGAGGGCGGCGGCGTCCACACCGAAGAGCTCCTGCACGTTCCCGCCGACGAAGGTGAGGACGCTGTCGGCGTCGAACGAGAAGATGACGTCCTGCACGTTCTCCAAGATATGACGGTACCGCTCCTCGCTGATGGCCAGCTCGTCGTGGACCCGCTCCATCTCCAGCCGGTCCAGGATCGCCAGGATGCCGTGGGTGAGGAACCGACCCAGCTCCTCGAGGAGGCGCTCGGCCTCGGGCTCGATGGCGTTGGGACGCTCGGAGAACACGCATAAAATGCCCGTGAAGCGCCGCCCTGGCCGGAACAGGGGGACCATGATCAGGCCGGACAACTGGCAGGAAACCAGGTGCGGCTTGAAGCGCTCGAAGGCGGGGACCGAACCCAGATGCTGGTGGACGATGGTCCCGGTGACCGGCAACGTCCGGAGGAGCTCGAGGAACTCCCTGGGCAGGAGCTCCCGGCTCTCCTGTCCCGTGCGGCGATGCCAGGCGCCCATGACCGTCCCCGGGCGGTCGAGCTCCATCACCGTGGCGAAGAGGAAAGGCTCCTCCTCGACGATGATGCGGCACACCGAGCTGGCGAGGTCCTCCATGGAAGCGGCGCCAAAGAGCACGCCCGAGGTCTGGTGCAGCACCGAACCCAGCCGCCCGGCGCGCTCGAGCATGCCCACCGCCCGCTCCTCCCGGGAGACGTCTCGCAGCAGGCCGACGAGCTTGACCCCGCCGGCGGGATCCTCGATGAGGCGCGACATGGTCTTCAGCTGGAAAACCTCCCCGTCGACGTTGCGCACCCGGAACGAGACCACCCGGTTCGGATGGTCTTTCAGTTCAGTAAAATTGTTGGCGAGCTTCAGGAAGTCGTCAGGATGGACGAAGCGGGCGTAGGGCGTGCCGATGACCTCCTCGGCGGTCGGAAAGCCGTACTCCCGGATCTGCGGGCTGATGTACTCGATGATGCCCTCGGCGGAGACGCGGAAGGCGATGGCCGCGCCGGCATTCTCCATGAGATGGACGGTCTGCTCCCACCACCGCCGTTCGCGACCCAGGTCGTCGACCTGTTCCCAGAGTCCGAGCAACCCCTCCACCGACTCCCGACCGGGCTGGGGAACCCCGGCGTCGGCCCCCGGATTGACCACCCACCGGTGACCGGACCGGACCCGGTCGAAGCGCCGGCAGAGCCCGACGAACTCGGCGGGCGGGATCCGGCCGGGATCCACCGCCACGATGCGACAACCCGGAACCGGGGTGCCGGCGTCTTCCCCGCCGGAAAGCCGGCGAACCACATCGGGCGAGCCGGGATCGGGGAGGGCCAGGCACAGGGCGCGGACCCCGTCGGGCCAGAGTCCCACGGTGGAGGCGGGCGCCGAGACCCACTCCTCGACGACGCCTCGCTCCAGCGCGAGGGCCTCGTCGGTGGGCACGAAGAAGCGAACCTCGCCTGGCTCGAACCCCGGGCCGGCGGCGCCGGGTCCCGAGTCCGAGGGCAACAACCACAAACCATTGCCACGCAGCGGTGTGAAGAGGGGCAAGGTACCTGGGTGATGAGCCATCTGGTCGCCTTTTGTTTTTCCTATGGACCGGACCCTGCGAGGCCCAAATCGGGCCTGCGACGAACAATATAGCGCAGAAATTCCACTTTTGTGAAAAATCTTACAGCCCGAATAAAAAAGTGCTTGGGGTGAGAGATGGGGCTCGAACCCACGACAACCAGGGCCACAACCTGGGACTCTGCCAACTGAGCTACTCCCACCAGGCGAACAGCTTTCTACCAAAATCCCTCTCGGTTTGCAATCCCATTTTTCAGGTCCCCCCAACGACCGTCAATACGTATTGAAAAACCGTTTTGCCAAAGGACCGGACCGATGGTACATTCCCGGCATGCCTCGCCGCACCCGCGCCCTGCAATTTTTTATCATACTGTCCATATTGCTCACCGCGGCGCCCGCGGTCCTCGCTCAGAACACCGAGAATCCCTACGAAAAAAAGGAAATCCTGGTGTTCACTCCGACCTGGTCGGACCCGGACGCGGTCATGCCCTTCCTCCAGGATAAAGTCGAGAACCTGATGCTCGAGAGTCCCGGACCGAAGGACTGGAAATTCCTCCAGGTGGGCTACATTCCCCTGTACCTGCGCACCCACATCCGCAAGGCCGAGAACAACTACTCGTTCCAACTCACCGTGACCCTGCGCAACGGCGAAGAACTGTTCAAGCTCGAGGGAGCCTGCGAGATCTGCAACACCTCCGAGGCCCTGGAACGACTCTCGGAGCTCAAGGCCCAGGTCTGCGACAAACTGGAGGAGAAGGCTGTCGAGGCCGCGCGCCTGGCCAAGGATCAGCCTCCCAAACCGCCCGTCGAGGTGAAGCCGCCCGTCGAGACGGGCCCCCGGATCGTCGGCGTGCTGGGCGAGCCGGAGCCTTTCCGCATGCCGCCCTTCGACCGGACGCCGCCACAGGTGAAACTGTGGTCGTGGATGGGCGCCTCCTTGTCCCTCACCGCGGTGGTCACCGGCATCATCCTGCTGGCCATCGATGACGATTTCACCTGTGACGCCCCCTATCCCACCCGGCAATGCCAGGAGCGCTATGCCACGGGCGCCGCCGGCTGGACCTTCCTGCTCACCGGGCTCGCCGGCGGGGGTCTCTCGGGGTGGAGCCTCTATAATCTCTATTCAAAGAAGCCCTCGATCGTCCCCCGGGTCGTCCCGTCCGCCGCTCCCGGCAAGGCCGCCATCAACCTGGAGTGGAGGTTCTAATCATGACCGTCCGTCTCCTCGCGCGCCTCCTGCTCGCGCTCTTCGCCGTCGGCTGCACCGAACCCAACCCTGGCTACGATCCGCTGTTCGTCCCCCCCTGCGAGGTCGGCGCGCGTCAGTGCGGGGAATCCTTGAGGAACCTGCTCGTCTGCCAGGAGACGGAAGGTCAGAACCCCACCTGGACCATCGAAAAGACTTGCTGGGAAGGGACGGCCTGCTCCACCGCCTGGTGCGGGCCGGGCGACTCCTCGGCCTGTGACCTGCCCAGCGACTGCACCGGCGCCGGGGAGGTCTGCACGGCTGTGACCGACGCCGAGGACCACATCGGAACCTACTGCATCCCGTCGCCCTTTCCCGGGGCCCGCGAGCCGGGGCGCGCCTGCTCCCGGCACGAGGAATGCGCCTCCGGCTGGTGTTTCCGGCGCACCTGTTTTCATCCCTGCGAGGAGACCTCCCAGTGTCCCTTCTCCGATACCTGCGAGACCCTCAACGTGACCGTGGACCAGGTGCAGGACTCTCTGCGCGGGTGTGTGATCCCCTAGCCACCGGACCTTGAAACCATGAGCCGCTTTCTCTCCCCTTCCGAACGGGCTCCCGAGCTGGCCGCAGAGATCCGGGAGGTCGTCTGGGACCGGTGGTCCGAGCACTGGAGCGACCCGCTCGTCCGGGAGCAACACCTGGCCACCCTCGTACGCACCAGCCTGAACCTGTTCGACTACGTGCTCAAGCATTGGGGTCCCGATCCCGAGGTCTTCGGCCCCATCGAGAAGGCCCTGCTGTTCTCCATGGACGCCCACGCCGCCCAGGCTCCCCGCAAGACCGGGGAGCCCTACGTCCAGCACCCGATCACGGTGGCGACCTCCTGCGCCGAGCACGGGCTGGACTCCGCGGGCATCGTCTCGGCCCTGCTGCACGACACCATCGAGGACACCTCGATCACCGAGAAGGAGATCCGCAGGCAGTTCGGCCGCGACGTGGCCGAGATCGTCGCCGGCCTCTCGAAGGTGAAGAGCACGGACAAGGCCCTCATCGACCGCGACAAGGTGCTCACCTTCTTCCGCATCTTCGGCGGCGCCCAGTCCGACAACCTGCTGCGCACCATCATCATCAAGATCTTCGACCGCCTCGACAACATGAAGACGGTGGACGTCTTTCGCGTCCAGAAACAGCAGCGCTACGGCGAGGAGACGCTCTACATCTACTCGAGCCTGGCGACCATCCTCGGGATGAAGCACATCGCCACCGAGCTGGTGGTGCGCTCGATCCCGGCCTTCTTTCCCGACAAATACCTGACGATCAAGGCCAAGAGCGACCAGCGGATGCACGTGTACATCCGCGAGCGCACCGCCCTCCAGGACGTCATCAAGCGGCTGGTCGGCGGCCACCTCGAGACGAAGTTCATCCACCTGTATCCGACCATCGCCGACTACCTCGATCCTGTCTCCAAGACGCTGCTGCAGTTCGAGACGATGCCGCTGCACATGCGCCTGCGGGTGCCCACCATCGCGGACATGTACGCGCTCGTGGGGTACATCCACTCCGCCCACCTGGAGATGCCCTCGGCGGGCATCACCGTGCTGTCCGACTCCTTCAAGGACTACGTGGTGTCCCCCCTGGCCAACGGTTACTGCGCGCTCACCACGACGGTGTCCTTCCGCAAGCAGACCTGGCTCCTCGAGATCGTCACGCGGGATCTGGAGCAGCAGGTGGACTGGGGCATCCTCAGCGACTTCAAGAACGCCGAGCGGCGCAAGTTCTACTACACCTCCATCCTGGCCTTCCGCGACAACTTCCAAGACATCCAGAACCTGCGCTACGCGGACCTGAAGTCCCTCACCTCCTCGGCGGTGGCCGACATCCACGTGCGCTGCCGGCACGACCGGATCGTCCAACTGCCCGCGGGGAGCACGGTGCTCGATCTGGCCTACGTCCTCGATCCGGACCTGGGGTTGTACTGCAAGGGCGCCATGGTCAACGGCCGCTTCGAGAGTCCGTTGTACCCGCTTCGACACGGCGAGCACGTCGAGGTCCAGACCTCCGACGAGCCCTTCATCCAGGAGAACCTGCTCACCCTGCTGCGCAGCCGGGTGGCCGTCGAGCACTACCGGGAGCGCGTCAAGACCTACTTCATGGTCAAGGCCTACGAGCTCGGCCGCGAGGTGCTCATGCGCTTCATGGCGCTGCACCAGATCCCGGTCGAGAAGGTGTTCGACGCCCGCGGGGAGCCCCGCCAGCTCACGCAGGACGAGATCATCGACCTGGGCGTGGGGAAGTTCACCGTCGCCCAGATGCTCGAGAGCCACGGCCTCTTCACCCCGCAGGGCGGCCTCTTCTCGCGCCCGGTGATGCAGGTTCCCCGGATCGTCCGCTCCCTGTACGACCACATGTACCGCATGCCCGACTGCTGCACGGTCTTCCCCATGGTGGACCGCGAGGTGGTCATGCAGTACTTCCCCGACACCTCCCAGTCCTCCACGCTGGGACTGATCGAGATTCACCGGTCCTCCTGCGACCGGCTCTCCCACGACCGGCCGCGCATCCCGGTGGAGTGGTCGATCACCCTCGGGTCCGAGATGGGGCTCGACCTCTGGGTGGAGGACGGCGTCGGGCTGGCCAGCAAGATCACGGGCGTCATCGCTCGCAACCACCTCAACATCATCTCTCTGCACGCGGACTCCCGCGAGCAGGACAACTCCAACCTGCGCCACATCTTCCTCTCCATCGAGCTGCGGCTCGCAGAGCACGCCCCCGTGGACCAGCGGCACCTGATCTCCTGCATCAAGATGCTGCGCGGCATCAAGGAGATCCGGCGCATCCTCATCCACAAGGAGTAGACGGCCTTGCCCATCTGGATCGACGAAGTCCTGTCTGGAAAGAAGCTGGTTCTCGAGACCCGCGACCCCAACCACATCGGCATGTACGTGTGCGGCGTGACCGTGTACGACCGCTGCCACATCGGTCACCTGCGTTCCATGCTGTCCTTCGACGCGCTGGTGCGCTACCTCGAGTACCAGCGCTACTCGGTCCGCTACGTGCGCAACTTCACCGACGTCGACGACAAGATCATCGACCGCGCCCGGGAGATCGAGGCCGGACCCGCCGGCGACTGGCGTCGCGCCGATCGCTACGCCTCCTTCACCGCGAAGGACTGGACCCTGCGCGACGCCGACGACGCGGAGATCCGCGCCCGCGCCGCCCGCGCGGACAAGCCCGTGGCCCTCGTGGTGTCGGAGTACTTCATCGAGAAGTTCCAGGAGGACTTCTCGTGCTTCGCCATGCGCGTCCCCGACGTGGAGCCGAAGGTGTCCGACCACATGCCCCAGATCGTCGAGTACATCGAGCGGATCATCGGCCGGGGCTTCGCCTACGAGGCAGGCGGGGACGTCTACTTCGACGTGGCCGCCTACGACGGTGCCACCCACGCCTACGGCAAGCTCTCGCGGCGCGACGCGGCCGCCATGCTCGAGGGCGCGCGGGTGTCCCCCACCGAGCACAAGCGCAACGGCGCCGACTTCGCGCTGTGGAAGGCGCAGAAGCCCGGCGAGCCCGCCTGGGACTCCCCCTGGGGTCCGGGGCGCCCCGGCTGGCACATCGAATGCTCGGTGATGAGCACGCAGTATCTTGGAAACACGTTCGACATCCACGGCGGCGGCAAGGACCTGATCTTTCCCCACCACGAGAACGAGATCGCCCAGGCCGAGGCAGCCTGCGGCGAGCCCTTCTGCCGCAACTGGCTGCACAACGGCTTCGTCACGGTCGACGGCGTCAAGATGAGCAAGTCCCTGGGGAACTTCCTCTCGCTCCACGATGCGCTGGGCCTCGCCCTTCCCGAGGTGTGGCGCCTCCTGGTGCTGTCGGTGCACTACCAGAGCCCCATCGACTTCTCCCGGACCCGGGTCAACGAGACCGGCGAGCGGGTGCGCGGCAGCGTGGACGTGGCCGCCGAGCGCGTGCAGTACTTCTACCAGACCCTCGAACGCGCCGACAAGACCCTTGCGGGGAAGACCCAGGACCCCGGGGCGCCGCTGGTGCAGACCCACATCGCCGGACGGCTGAAGGACCGCTTCTGCGAGGCCATGGACGACAACTTCAACACCGCCGTCGCCCTCACGCTGCTGGGCGAGGCCGCCCGCGCCATCAACGAGCTCGTCTCCCTCAAGGCCAAGGAGATGAAGAAGCTCGGAGAGGCCTCGGTCCTGCGCACGCTCCACCTGCTGACGGCCGAGCTGCGCGAGACCGCCGGCGTGCTCGGCCTCTTCTCCGAGGAGCCGGCCGCCTTCCTGGCCCGCTTCCGGGCTCATGAACTGAAAAAGCGCGGGATCGAGGCCGCCTGGATCGAGCAGAAGATCGCCGAACGCGGCGCCGCCAAGGCCGAGCGCGACTTCGCCCGCGCCGACGCGCTGCGCCTCGAGCTGGACGCCCGGGGCATCGAGTTGCGCGACATGCCCGGCCGGACCGCCTGGGACGTCCGGGTGTGATGGTCGCGAGCGCCTCCCCGGGCGTCCTCCGGCTTCCCGGGATCCGCGTCTTTTTCGGCCTGGCCCTCACGGCCCTCCTCGTGACGCTGGGAGTCCTGCACCGCACCGAGCTGGCCGCCTGGGTCGAGCACCGGCCCCTCTTCTTCCCGGCCTTCGTCTTTCTGGCCCAGCTGCTGTTCATCCCCCGCATCACCATGCTCGTGATCTCCGGGCTCCTGTTCGTCCCCCTCGTGGGCGCGGGCCTCACCCTCCTGGGGGACACCGCCGCGGCCGTCGTTGTGTGGACGTGGAGCCGCTGGTCCTTCTCGGGCGCCGCCGAGGAGTTCTTCCGGGGCCGGCCGGGCGCCGGGCGCGTGCGCGACGCCCTCGTGGGCCGCTCCCCCGTGCTCGCGCTCACCGTGCTGCGCATCCTGCCGGTCTCCCACTTCGGCACGGTGTCGCTGGTCTCCGGCGCCCTGCGCCTGCGGCTGCCCGCCTTCGTGCTGGGCACGGTCCTGGGCTGCATCCCCACCGCCCTGTTCTACGCCTTCGCCGCGGACCGGCTATTCTGACTTCATTTTTTTTCGGTTGATTTTCCCCCGCGTTAGGCTACCGTATAAAAAATATTCGTTTCCCCGGGAGCATACATGCCGGTGACCGCATCATGAACCCTTCCTCCTCCCTCCCCATCCCGGAATTGTTCCTGCGGCACCTGTGCGTCCTCTTCCACGACAACCCGGACACCACGGTGCCCGTCCAGGCGTTCCTCTCCGCGGCCCAGCGCGCGGGAGCCCGCTGGCTGATCCTCTCCGATCACCTTCAGGTCCCGGCGCCCGAGCCCGGCCCGGGAAAGCCCGCCCAGGGACGCTGCGCCGCCATCTCCGAGGTGTTCGGACACGCGGAGCTCGCCTCCCCGGACCGCCTGGTCGAGGGGATCTCCCGACTCCACGAGCAGGCACGCGCCGACGGCTTCACCGGGCTGCGACTGGTGATCGACCAAGACTGGCTGCTCGGGACGCCCTTCCCCGAACGCCACCTGTTCCAGTACGAGACCCGCATCAACGAGCTCATCGAGCGCGCCGGGCTCCACGTGCTGTGCCTGTACCGCCTGTCCCTGTTCCCCACGTCGTTCCTGCCCAACATCCTGTTCCTGCATCCGTTCCTCTGGCAGGACGGCGCCTGCCGGGTCAACCCGCACTATCTCCCCGCCGCCTGGCAGCCCCGGCTGGCCACCCGCGGGCTGTGGCCCCCGTTCACCCGGCGCGAGACCCCCGAGCCCGAGGCCGAGGAGCCCGGCCGCCTGTTCGACCGGGTCCGGCAGTTCTCAGGCGGGCTGTCCCATGAACTGAACAACATGCTCAACGTGCTCTCCCTGGGCATGGACCTGCTCGAGAACGCCCCGGACTTCCCCGCGCGGCTCCGGTCGGACCTGCGCGACATGCACGACGCCCGGCACCGCATGGCGCAGCTGGCGGGCCAGCTCGCGGCATTCTCGGCCGACGACCCCGTGCAACTGAGGCGCCAGGTACCCTGCGAGCGCCTGAACGATCTCGTGGAGCTCATCACCACCCGCGTGCAACCGCGCCTGAGCATCGAGGTGTCCTGCGACGAGGACGTGCGCCCGGTGCTCCTGGATCCCGCCCAGTTCGAGCAGGCCGTCCTCCAGATCGCCCAGAACGCGGCGCAGGCCGGCGGCCCGGGCACCAGGCTGAACGTCGTGATCCGCAACGCCGACGCCCCCTCCACGGACCAGGACGGGCCGCCCCCCGGCCGCTACGTGCTGTTCTCGTTCACCGACTCCGGGCCAGGCATCCCCGCGAGCGTGCTGCCCCACGTCTTCGAGCCCTTCTTCACCACCCGGACCGGTCAGCACGGCATGGGCCTGCCCATCGTCGTGGGGATCGTCAAGCGACACCGCGGCTACCTCCAGGTGACCTCCCGCGAGGGCCGCACCCAGGTCGCCCTCTGGCTGCCCGCGGCCGACCCGCCCACGACGACCGAGGCCGCCCCGGCCGCCCTCTCGCTCCCCGACCGCACCGTCGCGCTGGTCGAGGACGAGCCGGCCATCCTCCGGCTCTCCGAGCGGGTCCTCGTACGCGAGGGCTACACCGTGCGCGCGTTCACCGGCGCCCGGGAGCTGCTCGCCGCGCTGGAGCGCTCGCCCTTCACCATCGACCTGCTGCTCACCGACATCGTGATGCCCGGCATGAACGGCTTCGAGTTGTTCCTCAAGTTGCGCGAGCGGTGGCCCTCGCTGCCCACGGTCTTCATGTCCGGTTTCACCGCCGACGCCTTCACGGAGGGCGGCACCCTGCCCGACGGCAGCCGCTTCCTGCCCAAGCCCTTTTTGCCCCGCGCGCTGGTGGACGTCGTGCGCGACGCCCTGGCGACCAGCCTGGACGAAGGCCCTCTGTAGATCGACCGGACAACCGGCCGCCGAACGCAGGGCAAACGCATTATAAACAATAAGCAATAAAATCGGTGACGGTGACGCTGCCGCTGCCGGTGACGGTGGAAGCTCCGTTTCACTGCGCTTCGCGGA
>CALKWH010000305.1 GCA_938004375.1 uncultured Pseudomonadota bacterium | reverse complement strand
TTGGGATTGGGGCGTGCGTTCTTGCCCTGGGGTCGGGGCTTCGCGGCCTGCTGGGCCTTGGGATTGGGGCGTGCGTTCTTGCCCTGGGGTTGGGCCTTCGCGGCCTGCTGGGCCTTGGGATTCGGGTGCGCGTGCCTGCCCTGGGGTTGGGTTTTCGTCGGAGGCTGGGGTGTCCGCTTCGCCTGGGGCGGCGGCGCCTTCTTTCCCGATTGTGCGGTGCGGGGGGTCTCGGGCCGTCTGGCAGAGGTATCCCGGCGACCTTCCGGGGTGCCGCGGGCGGGGGCCGGCGGCGTCTTGCCCTGCTTTTTGTTGTCCGGTTTCCGTGCGGCCTGGGTGTTGCGGGCGGGGGCCGGCGGCGTCTTGCCCTGCTTCCTGTTGTCCTGCTTCTTGTTGTCCTGCTTTTTGTTGTCCGGTTTCCGTGCGGACTGGACGCTGCGGGCGGGGGCCGGCGGCGTCTTGCCCTGGCTGCTCTTGGACTTTCCGGCGGCCGGCGCCGGGGCGGACTTCCGGGAGGTCCGGGAGTCCTCGTCTTGGGTCTTATTTCCGGCCGCGTTCCGTTTTCCGGCCGGCTCGCGGCGCTCGGGTTTCACTTTGCCGGCCTGGCCGCGGGCGGCCTTCCGGGCGTCATTCGGACTGCTGGTATTCTGGATCTTTTTCTTCGTCATGTGTTGCCCCTCGGATTTGGACAAGTTGGTTGCGTGTCTTCTCCAGGTTCATCCGCTCTTGGAGCAGGCTCCGGTAGAGCTCGGATTGATCCCGCTTGTTCAGGGCCTGCAGTTGGCCGTCCAGTTCCCGGATCTTTCGCTTCACGCCATGGAGTTTGAAGTTGCGCAGGAACTCGGAGAGGGTCTCTTCCGGTTGCGCGATGGTTTTCATGGACTCGGCGATCTCCAGGTAGGAACGGGCGGCTGCAGGATGAAGCAGCGTGAGAAATTTTTCGGTGTCCCGCCACAGGTGCTCCTCGAGGACCGTGCGCCACAAATCCCGCACGGCGGCGCTGGCCAGCTGGTCGCCCAGGAGGGCGAGGAGCTCGTCCCCGACCAGCCGCTCGTGACGGGTGAGGAAGCAGAAGAGGTGGAACAGGTGTCGGTACTCGGCTTTCTCTTCGGCCGACAGGACAGGCTCGGGCTGCGCGGACCCCGCGGCGGCGTCCGGCGCGGGACCGGTGGCCGGGATCCGGAACCGACCGGCGCCGGAGGCGGGTTCCAGCACGGGCCGGACATCGGCAGCGTCGAGCCGGAGCATGAGCGCGATTTGATTGATATAGGGACCGCGCTGGGCGGCGGGCACCCACTTCCACACGCCGGCGGTCGCCTCCAGGCTGCGGGCGCGCTCGGAGATCGGCGCTTCGGGCGGGGCGAGGGTGAGTTGGAGGAAGGTGTCGAGCACCGGCAGGGCCCGGTCGATCCACTTGCGGGCTGCTTCGGGCCCCTGTTCACGGACGAGGGAGTCGGGGTCGTGGGGTTCGGGCAACAGCACCACCCGTCCGCCGCTGCCGGCTTCAAGAAGCAGGGGCAGGGCGCGCAGCGTGGCCTTGCGCCCGGCCGAGTCGCCGTCGAACATCAGCCACACGTTCTTCGTGTAGCGCATCAGTACCTGGATCTGTGCGGCGGTGAGGGCGGTGCCCAGGGGGGCGACCACCGGGGGTAGTCCCGCCTGCGCGCAGGTGAGCACGTCCACGTTTCCTTCGACCAGGATCACGCGATCGGCCTGCCGCAGGTGCCGCTGGACTTCATGAAGGCCGTAGACGGACTGGCCCTTGGTGTAGACCGCGGACTCCGGGCTGTTGACGTATTTCCCTTCGGGCCGGTCGGCGCGCAGGATCCGGCTGGAGAAGCCCCGGACGTGCCCGAAGGAGTCGGCGATGGGGAACATGATCCGGTCCCGGAAGAAGTCGTAGGGACCTCGGCCCTGCTGGCCTTCGCGCAAGAGGCCGACCTCGAGCGCCTCGGCGGTCAGGTCCAGTTCCTGGAGGTGCCGGGTCAGCGCGTCCCAGGAGTCGGGCGCGTAGCCGATCCGGTAATGGTGCAGCACCTCGGGACCCAGGCCGCGTCCATCGAGATAGTCCCGGGCGTGGGCCGCGCCCTCGCCCTGCAGTCGGTCCCGGAAGAAGTCCGCGGCCGCCTCGTTCACCCGATAGAGCCGCTGGCGATGCCGCTCCCGTCGGCGTTCCTCGTCGTGCTCCTCCGCGCTCTGGGGTTCGAGCTCGATCCCGGCGGCGGCGGCGGCGGCCGAGACGGCCTCGGAGAAGGTGAAGCCCTCGCTGCGCATCAGGAAGTCGAAGACGTCCCCCTTGGCCTGGCAGCCGTAACAGATGAAAAACTCCTTGTCCGGGTAGACGTAGAAGCTCGGATCTTTTTCCTGGTGGAAGGGGCAGGGGCCGCGGAGCTGGGCGCCCGACTGGTGCAGCGTGATCCGGGCGCCAATCACGTCGGCGATGCGGAGGGCCTTGCGAATCTGCGAAAGCTGCTGAGGACTGAAACGCACGCTCTGTTCCGAAGACGTCAGCTCTGGCGGACGCCGGCGGTCGCCGGGGCGTGGCCGTGGCTGGACGAAATCGGCGTAATATAGAGGAGTTGACCGAAAAGTCAACCAACTATATTCAGGAAAAGTTGAGGGCGGGATACGGGTTCGAGGAAGTTGAATGCGGTGTGTAATTATTTCATTTCCACAAAGGCCCGAGAATCGAGGTTGACCCTCACCCGCTTCTTTGATAGACATCTCTGACCTGTCCGCCCGGCATGCCCGGTCGCGGAAGGCTTTTTTCGTTGATTCTGGAGGTCCCAAGTGAGTGTAGCCTGTGCATTTCAAACCCCCGAGGGGCAGCCGGTGAGCGCCTCGATGGCGATCGAAGCCCCCGCGGTCCCCGCGACTGCCGGAGCCCCCGCGACGGCCGGCGCTCCCGCGACGGCCGGCGCTCCCGCGACGCCCGGCGCTCCCGCGACGGCCGGCGCTCCCGCGACGCCCGGCGCTCCCGCGACGGCCGGCGCTCCCCTGGCCCAGTCGACCCCCGTGGGCGACGGGTTGACGGCCACCATGGCGCCCCCTTCGCCCCAGCAGCAACCCCAGGGCGGCTGCGGCGGCGGAAACCAGATGTTTTCGCTCGTGCTGCTGGGCGTGATGTTCGTGGTGTTCTACCTTTTCTTGATTCGCCCCCAGCAGAAACGCCAGAAAGAGATGCAGGTGATGCTCAACGCATTGACCAAGGGCGATCGGGTGATTACCTCCGGCGGCATGCTCGGGACCATCGTCTCCCTCACGGATCAGATCGTTACCCTCGAGGTCGGCAACAAGACGACCATCAAGGTGCTGCGCTCCCACGTGCAGGGCAAGCAGGCGGCGCTCTCCGGCGAAGCCGAGGGCAAGAAAGGCAACGACAAGGAATCCAAGGAATCCGATTCCTAGGTGAATAGGGGAGTTCAATTATGGAACGCAAGTGGCTTTGGCGTGCAATTTTATTCGCATTCTTCGGAGTCTTCTCCGTGTTTTACCTGTTGCCGACCTTCACGCCGGACGCGCTGCCCGGCTGGTTTCGGAGCACGTTCACGAAGAAGGTCCTCCTGGGTCTTGACCTCGCCGGCGGCGTGCACCTCGAGTACGCCATCGACACCGACGCCATCGTCGAGAGCCAGCTCGACAACTGGGGCGAGGACGTCAAGGGCAAGTTGATGGAGGCCTACGGCGAGAAGGACAAGGACGACAGCGAGCACATCTCCATCGTCACCCGCGGCAACCGCCTGGAGATCACCTTCAAAAAGGAGATCAACGAGGCCTTCCTCGACAAGGCCACGTCCGATTACACCGACAAGCGGGATCCCAAGCTGCACCGGGTCGACACCAAGAACCTGACGGTCTTCTACGCCATCGACAACGAGTTCTCCAAGGACCTCGAGGAGAAGGCGCTGGTGCGTGCGGTCGACACGATCCGCGACCGCGTCGACGAGTTCGGCGTCGCCTCCCCCGAGATCTACCGCAAGGACGACATGATCGTCGTCGAGCTGCCCGGCCTGGACAAGAACAGCCAGGAGAGCATCAAGCGCATCATCATGCGGTCGGCCCACCTCGAGTTCAAGCTCGTCGACTCCGAGAGCCAGTACATGAAGGAAGTGGCCAAGTACCTGCGCACCACCTATGGCATGGATGAGGCCGGCGTCGTGCAGAAGGCCCCGTACAAGGGCCTGGTCGTGGTCCCCGATGCCTACGGCGCGCGCAAGGGCGGCGACAAACACCGCACCATGTACTTTCAGTTGGACGTGGCCTCCCGCGACCTGCCGGTGGACCAGCAGCAGGAATTCAACCGGGTCCGCAAGGTCCTCGACCGCCTCTTCAAGGAAGAGCTGCCCAAGGCCGGCCTCCCCGTCCCCCAGGGTCGCGAGATCGGCTTCGAGCGCACCGTGAAGCACACCGATCAAGGTATCCCGACCGCGCAGAAGGTCATCCAGGCGATGATCCTGATCCGCAACACCAAGGTCACCGGTGAGTACATCGTCAACGCCCAGGTCGGCTACGACCAGCAGGGGCAGGCCGTGGTCAACGCCCGGTTCAACCGCACGGGCGGCAAGTACTTCGGCGACCTGACCGGCAAGCACATGGGCTGGAAGATGGCCATCAAGCTCGACGAGTGGGTCGAGTCGGCCCCCGTCATCCAGGACGAGATCTTCGAGAACGTCCAGATCAGCCTGGGCGTGACCGGCAGCCAGCAGGACCGCTACCAGGAGGCCGAGGAGCTCGTGGGCGTGCTGCGCTCGGGCTCCCTGCCCGCACCCCTCTCCAAGGAAATGGAGCTCAACAAGGGCCCCTCCCTGGGCAAGGACGCCATCCGCCGCGGCGTGACCGCCTTCATCATCGGTATCATCCTGGTCGTCGGCTTCATGATGTTCTACTACCGCTGGAGCGGGGTCATCGCCGTCTCGGCGCTGATCCTCAACGTGCTCATGATGATGGCCATCATGGCGGCCTTCGAGGCCCGCCTCACGCTGCCCGGCATCGCGGGAATTGTCCTCACCCTGGGTATGGCGGTGGACGCCAACATCATCATCTTCGAGCGCATCCGGGAGGAACTGCGCCTGGGCAAGAACCCGCGCGCGGCCGTCGACGCCGGCTACTCCCGCGCCTTCTGGACCATCATGGACTCGCAGATCACGACCGCCATCGCCGGCGTCGTGCTGTACGAGTTCGGCACCGGACCGATCAAGGGCTTCGCCGTGACGCTGATCATCGGCATCATCACCTCGGTCGTGACGGGCGTCTTCTTCACGCGTGTGGTGTACGACTTCATCAACAACCGGAAGAAGCTGGAAAAACTGAGCATCTAGGAGTCGGCCATGTTCGAGATCATCAAGCCCGGAACCAACTATCAATTCATGAGTAACCGCAGGAAGGCGTTCGCCTTCAGTGGCGTGCTCGTCGGTCTCAGCATCCTGATCCTGGTCGCCAACGTGTTCATCCCCGGCCGCGGCACGATGCTCAACTACGGTCTCGACTTCCTGGGGGGCACCCAGATCCAGCTCGAGTTCGACAAGAAGGTGGCCCCCGCCGACCTTCGCGCTGCGCTGGAGAAGATCGGCTACAAGGACGCCTCCGTCTCCAGCGTGGGCAAGACCGGCTACCTCGTGGCCATGCGCTCGTTCTCGTCGATCACCGACGACCAGCGCGCCGCCATCGAAAAGTCCTTCGTCGGCAAGTACAAGAGCGACCTGTTCCGCATCCGCTTCTCCGCCGCCGGAGACCACATCAAGGTCCGCTTCCACGCCCCGACCAAGCTCGACGAGTTCGAGCCGCTGTTCGCCGCCCTCAACCTCAAGGCCCGCGTGCCCAAGGCCGAGCTCACCCCCGAGGCGCTGGACTACCTGACCCGCGTGGGCAAGGGCGAGACCCCCAAGTGGGAGAAGCCCCACCCGGCCGAGCTCGACTACGCCGAGGGCCTCACCGTGAGCCCCAAGCGCAACGAGTACACCATCCTGCTCGAGTCCGTCTCCGAGAAGATCGAGGACGGCCTGACCAAGCAGTTGGGCGCCAAGGCCTCGGTTCTCAGCGTCGAGAGCCGCGGTCCCCAGGTCGGCAAGCGCCTGCGCATCCAGGGCATCCTGTCCCTGCTCTATGCCCTGGGCTTCATCCTGCTCTACATCGTCCTGCGGTTCGACCTCAAGTTCGCCCCGGGCGCCATCGTCGCCCTGGTGCACGACGTCCTGATCACGGTGGGCATCTTCGCCCTGTTCTGGCGCGAGTTCTCGCTGCCGATCCTAGCCGCGCTGCTCACCATCGTCGGTTATTCGCTCAACGACACCATCGTCGTCTACGACCGCATCCGTGAGAACATCCTGAAGTTGCGGTCCCACAGCCTGCCCAAGGTGGTCAACACCTCCATCAACGAGACCCTGTCCCGCACGATCCTGACCTCGGCCACCACGTTCTTCACGGTCGCGGCCATCTTTGTGGTCGCCGACGGCGTTCTGCGTGACTTCGCGCTGGCCATGGGCATCGGCATCATCATCGGCACGTACTCCTCGATCTTCGTCGCCTCCCCGATGGTGCTCTTCATCGACTCCGCCTTCGGCCGGTACTTCGTCGCCGACAACCGCCAGGAGACCGAGCCCATGGACGAGGACGAGTCCGAAGACTCCGAGGACGGGGACGGCGAGGCCGAAGGCTCCGAGGACGATGACGAGCGGCCCGAGGAGGAGCTCAGCGAGGAAGAGCTCAAGGAGCGCGAGGTCAAGAAAGCCAAGAAGCTGCGCCGCAAGGGCCGCGGCGGTCGTGGCGGAAAACGGAAGGGGTAGCCCCGACGCCCGCGTTTTTCGTGTGAGTGTTGGTGACCCCGAACCGAGTCTTTTCCGTCGCGTGAGCCCGTGAACCGTCCGACCACACCGCTTCCACCCCAGCCGATCATCCCCGCCCACTCCGGCGAAGCGGCCTTCGAGATCGAGAACAAGTTCAATCTGTCGTCCCTGACGGCCCGCATCCTGGCGGTGCGCGGCTTCGCGTCGGGTCCCGAGCTCGAGGCCTTCCTCCATCCGCGGCTGGCCCGGCTCGAGCGGCCCGAGGCGCTCGCTGATTACGAGAAGGCCGTCTCCCACCTCGCGGGCTGCGTCACGGCCGGCGAGGCGATCGGTGTGTTCGGGGACTACGATTCCGACGGGATCTCGTCGGTGTCCCTGTGGGTGCTGTTTTTCCGCGCGATCCGCATCCAGGCGGTCACCCGGCTGGCCCACCGCGACCGCGGCTACGGCCTCACCATAGAGGACGTCGAGTTTTTCGCGGCCTCCGGCGTGCGCACGGTCATCGCCTGCGACGTCGGCTCCACCGACCACGAGGCGGTGGACGCGGCCAACGCCCGCGGCCTCGAGCTGGTCATCGTCGACCATCACCACCTGCAGGCGCCCTATCCGAAGGCCCGCGCCTTGATCAATCCCCTGCGCGCGGACTGCGCCTTCCCCTTCCCCGGGATGGCCTCGGTGGGACTCTCGTTCTATCTCATGGCCGGGCTGCGTTCCCGGCTCGAGGCGGACTGCCGCGTCCCGCCGGCGGATCTCCCCGAGCTCAAGGACTTCCTCGACATCGTCGCGCTGGGCACGCTGGCCGACGTCTCTCCCCTCACGGGGAACAACCGCATCCTGGTGCACCACGGCCTGCGCCTGATCGCCGCACGCAAGCGGCCTTCCCTGCGGGCGCTGTGTGTGGCTGCCCACATCGATCCGGCCGAGGAGCTCACCGAGAAGCACGTCGTGTTCCGCATGACGCCCAAGCTCAACGCCCCCGGCCGCATGGGGGACGCCGAGCTCAGCCTCCAGCTGCTCACGGCGCCGGACTACCAGCAGGCCCTGCAGATCGCGGGTGAGCTCACCCGCATCAACGAGCGGCGTCAGCAGATCCAGGAGCAGATGTTCAAGGAAGCCGTCGTGCAGGCCGAGGCCTCGATGGACTACCGCTGGGGGATCGTGGTCTCGGGGACCGATTGGCACCCGGGGATCGTCGGTATCGTCGCAGCCAAGCTCGCCGAACAGTACAAGCGGCCGGCCATCGCCATCGCCCTGCGCGGCGACATCGGTCGCGGCTCGGTGCGCACCTTCGGCGCGATCAACATCTTCGAGGTCATCTCGCGCACCGCAGAACACCTGATCTCCTTCGGCGGCCACCAGGGTGCGATGGGGATCGAACTGGCCCGGGAGCAGCTCGGCGACTTCGCCCGCGCCTTCGACGACCAACTGCGCGGCTTCGCCGGCGACGGGAGCGCGCTCCCCACTCCAGTGGACGCGTTGGTCCCCCTGCATGAACTGAACGCGCGCTTCCTCGAGGAACTGAAGCTGCTGGCCCCCTTCGGGAACCAGAACCCCGAGCCCGTGCTCCTGAGCCGGGAGCTCGAGGTGGTCTCGGTGCGGTATCCCAAGAACGCGCACGTCTCTGTGCGCCTGCGGGATCCCGTGACCCAGGCGGTCCGTCAGGCCATCGGGTTCAACATGGCGAAGTCCCAGCGCGACATCGGCCCCCTCGTCAACGTGATTTACGTGCCCGAGCGCAACTCGTACAACCCCGAGGGTCTGCAGATGCGGATCCTCTTTCTCTGGAACGCCGGGGAAAAGGACGCATGAGCGGCGATAGGGGCAACGGTGAAGCGCCGCGGCCCCGGGATCCGGGTGACCCCGAGGTCCGCCGGGGAGAGGAACCCTCCATCGAGGACGCGGGCGCAGGGAAGGACGTGCCCGCCGTGGATGAGGGGCCCACGCCGGAGCCCGAGCCGCGCCGTCACCGGGTCCGTCTGACCTATCGTGCCGCGGACCGCTCCATGATGGCCGATCAGGTGCTCATCCTGATGGCCCTGGTCGTGGCCGTCTTCATGGTGTATTCCAGGGGTTGCCAGTCCTCGCTCGACGGCCTGACGAAGGTCCTGACCGAGGAGGCGCCGCCGGCCGGCGCGGGCGGGGAGGACGTTGATGGATCACCTGCAGGAAAGAGACAACCAGAATAAACTGCAGCGGGCGGTGGAGGTCTCCCTGTCGGGGCGGAACCTGGACGCCCTCTGGGCGCTGGGGGATCCCTCGCGGGTGGTCCCCGAGCTTCCACCCTCGGCCGTCTATCACCTGTCGCGGGTGGCCGATCACGAGGACCGTCGGCTGCTGGTGTTGCACGCCGCGGTGGAGCAGCTCCAGTGCTGCTGGGACATGGACACCTGGCGCGGCGACGGCTTCGACCCCGCGGGCGCCGACGAGTGGATCGCCCGGATGCTCGAGCTCCCGGACGAGGCCTGGAACGAGAAGATCCACGGCCTGCTCCCCGACGGCTTCGGGCTGCACCTGCTCTCGCGGATGACGATCTTCAACCTCAAGCTCGAGCCGGAGCGCCCCGAGAACTCCGCCTGGTACACGACCCCGGACGAATACTTCGAGCTCCAACCCCTGCCGGACACCCCCGAGGAGGCCTGGAACAACCTCCTGCGCTTCATCGACCGGTGGTACGAGTTCGACGCCACCGGGATCCAGCGGCTGTTGCTGGCCACGACCATGGAGCTGCCCTGCGCCCTCGAGGAGGAGAGTTATCGCCTGCGCAACGGTCGGATCCGGGACGAGGGCTTCTGGGACGCCCACACGGCCCGGGAGATCTACACCCCGGTCGACCCGGCCCGCGTCTCCCTCGAGAAGGCGGGGACGCCCCTGGAGCGGCCCGCCGTCGCCTGCTACCTGCCGGTCGCCGCGTCCCGCCGGGAGGGCGACCTGCTCTCCGAAGGCCTGGCGCGGCTCATCGTCGAAGAGCAGGACGCCGTCCGGGGCAACCTCGCCCTGCTTTGCAATCGCATGACGGCCGCCGACGGGGTCGACGTCGCCGACGAGGCGGGGCTGGCCGACGTGCTGGAGCGGGCCAGGGCCGGCGTGAACCTGGGACTGGCCTACTTCGTGCGTCATCGCGCCCGGACCCCCGAGGACGTCCTGCGCGCGTTGCACGTGTCGCGTCTGTTCCAGTGCGGCTACCATCTGCAGCGACAGGGGGCGCTTTTGGCCGCCACCCTGATGCGCACGGGGGTGGTGTCCCTCTCCCCGGGGACCGCCACCCTGCTCGAGGGGCCCTGGTCCGCCTTCCTGGCCGCGCTGCTGGCCCCCCATCCCCATCTGGACTGGACCCCGGAGGGAGGCCATCGGCCGGCGCCCCCCTCGACCCTGGACCAGCTCGCCCTGATCACCGAGCTCCTCGAGGAGATGAGCGTGTTCAAGGGCCTGTGCTTCGAGGTGCTCGGCCTGCCGGCTGGCCTGCTCACGGACGAGGGCGCAGCGCGCACCTCCCGGCACGCCCCGGGCGCGATCACCTTCGGGGACCTGTTGCGCTCGGCCGCCGTGGCGCTGGTGGTGAAGGGGAAGGCCTCGGCGGTGCCGCTGACGGCGGTCGCCGCGCGCGCCTTCCTGGCCGACCCGGAGAACGTGCCCCGCGCCCGAAAGGCCCTCGCCGGGCTCCTCGCCCCCCGCGTGGCGCTCACGCCCGCCCGCCTGGCCCGGATCGTGGACACCCACCTGGCTCCCCTGGCCGGCGCCACCGATCCCGAGGCGGTCCTGCTGCTCTCCCGCCGACCGCCGCGCCAGAAAAAATAAGCTCCCCAAGTCGACCACATTCCCCTATAATGTTCGCCTGCACCCCCGGTGCCCGACCGCAACCGAAGGAGATCCCGATGCAGCAGCCCGAACCCCTCAAGCTCCCTCCGGACAGCGTCCTTCTGCCCCTGTTCGAGGGACGGCTCCTGGTCTCCCGGGAGCACGCCGTCTTCTGCCGCGTGCCGGCCCCGGCCGTGCCCGCCCTGGAGGAGGTCCTCGCGGGACGCGCGCCCGCGGACCACCTCTCCTCGGAGCTGGTCTCCGAGCTGCGACGGCACGGCTTCTTCGACGCGCCGCGCCCCGAGAAGGCGGATCCCCCGTCGGTCCAGCTCCAGATCACCAACGCCTGCAACCTGCTGTGCTCCTACTGCTGCACCAACTCCGGCACGGCCCGCCAAGACGAGATGACGTACGAGGAGGTGTGCGGCGTGATCGACCGGATCCCCGCGCTGCTGGGTCCCCGCGGCCGCGTGGCCATCCTGGGTGGCGAGCCCCTGCTCGTGCCGTGGGCGGTGGACGCCGCCTCGCGCATCCTGGACCGGGATCTGGATCTCACGATCTTCACCAACGGCATGCCCATGGCCGACCCGGAGCTGGCCGGGCGGGTGGCCTCGCTCGTGAAGCGGGGCGCCCAGGTGCGCATCAGCCTGGCGGGTCCCACCGAGGAGACCTGCGACGCCTTCTCGGGCACGACCCGCTTCGAGACCGCGCTCACCGCCATCGGCAACCTGTACGCAGCCGGCGGAGAGGCCGTCATCGATCTCATGCTGTTCCCCCAGCACGTGGACACGGTGGCCGGGCAGTTCCATGAGCTGCGGCGGCGCCTGCCTTCCGGGATCCGCGTCGCCCTGGGGATTGCCTACTTGTCTGGTAGGGAATCTGGCGAGCACGTGTTCCCCTCCCGCTACGAGCTCGAGCGCGCCCTCGACCGCATCGCCTTCGAGGCCGGGGAGACCATCCACGCCGTCACGGCCAGTCCGCTGGCGTTCCGCCGCGAGGGCTGCGGCTGCGCCCTGGGTCACCACCTGCACCTGCGCTCGGACGGTTCGCTGTTTCCGTGCTTCAAGATGGAGGAGAAGGTCGGGCACCTGCGCCAGGAGGGCTTCGAGGCCGCCCTGCGACACGTGCGCTCCCACCCGCACCCGGCCGCCGGGCTGCCCCTGTGCCGGGATTGCGCGCTGGCCACGCTCTGCGGCGCCGGCTGCCGCTCGGACAACTATCTTTACACCACCGACGGCGACACCCCGCTGTGCGACACCTGGCGGGTGCGCGTGATCAGCGAGCTTCTGGCCGACGACTGGACCTCGGCGCTGGACTGGCCGATCCACCACCTGCTGGCCGAGGCACACCGGCGGGGCATCGAGGCGCCGGCCGAGGTGAAACCGCGCGGGATCTCCCGCCACTGCGTCGATCTGTAGGAGGTTTTCATGTCGGGGATGATCATCGCCATCTGTCTCGAGGACTGCTATCCGGCCCATGAGGGGCTGCGCCATCTGCAGTGCACGGTCGTGCAGGAGCTCGGCCTCCACGTGGGACCCGGGGGCGTCGTCGACGCCGGGCCCGGGTCGTGCTGCGAGCTGCGGGTGACCGGGGACGGCCGCCTGGCGTGCCTGGCCACCGCCGGCAGCCTGCCGGGGGGGCGGGTGCATCGCGGCGGCCGGTTCGTGGACCTCGCGCCGGGCAAGCCGGTGATCCTGTGCGACGGGGACTTCCTGGCGGTGCCGGGCCGGTGCTACCAGATTCATGTGCACGGCGAGGCGCGGCGCCACGCGGTCCCGACGTTCCTGCACGAGCAGGAGCCGGCCGCCTCCACCCTGGCGCGGTTCGCCGCCGCCGGGCTCATCGCGGTGACCGGGTTCGCAGGAGGCATCGGCTGTGCGCCGAAGGAGAGCAGCGTGAACGAGCGGCCGGACGTGCAACGGGACGAGCCCGTACCCCCGCGCCCGGAGCCGCCCGAGGGCAAGGAGCCCAAGACCAAGGTCGATCCGATCGACGTCCGGGACGAGCCGCCCGTGATCGCGCCGGATCCGAATTATCCTTAAGTGACGTCCGGGGCCGGGATGGGCCCCGTGGAGGATTGACCATGCCGAAACCGTTGGCCATCTGCATCGAGAACTGCTATCCGCCCCACGAGAGCCTGCGCTACCTGCGCTGCACCGCCATCACCGGCGTCGATCCGGGCCTGGCGATCACGCCCGCCGGCGAGGTCGTGTGGAAGGGGGAGGGGCCCGTCCTGTGCGAGCTCTGGGTCTCCTCGGACGAGAAGTTGATCTGTTTCCGTCCCCCGGGTGCCCCGGCGGGCGCGCGGGTGCATCGCGCCGGACGCGAGGTGGCGCTCGAGGAGAATAAACCGGTCGTCGTGATCGACGGCGACTACCTGCTGTTGTCCGGTCACTGCTACCGGCTTCACGTGCACGGGCAGGCCCCGGCGGTCACCGAACCGCGCTACCTGGACTTCGAGGAGCCCGCGTCCTCCACGTGGGCCCGCCTGGCCGCCGCCGGGGCCCTGGTGCTCGGGACGGTCGCGGCGCCCGCCTGCAGCCGGCCCCCCGCCGAGGACACCAAGACCATCGAGGTGCGCGACCAGCCGCCCGCGGTGGAGCAGACCCCAGAACCGCCCCTGGAGGAGTCCATGCCGCCGCCGCCCATGGAGGTGCGCGACGAGCCGCCCAAGGTGGCGCCGGAGCCCCCGCCGCCCCCGCCGCCCCCACCGCCTCCCAAGGCCGACGCCGGTGTCCCCGACGACGGGAAGGACATGAAGAAGGCGCCCATCGAGGTGCGTCCGGTGCCGCCGGCGGTGGCCCCGCCCATCGCGCCGAACCCCCCGCCCAAGCCACCCACGGGTACGAAATAGGAGGCTCCCATGCCGAACCCCATCGCGCTGTGCGTCGAGGACTGTTACCCGGTCCACGAGCATCTCCGGTATCTGCGTTGCGTGGCCGGCTCCGGCCCGGAGTTCCGCCTGTTGCTGGCCGCGGACGGCCGGATCCTGTGGCGCGACGAGGACGGCGGGGCTCCCGGGTTCTGCCGCCTCTTCGTGACCGGGGACGAGCGCCTGGGGGTGATCCGCGACCCGGGCATGCCCGCCGGGGCCCGCGTCACTCGCGCCAGTCGCAGGGTCGAACTGGAGACCGGCCGACCGGTCATCCTCGTGGACGGCGACTACCTCGCCCACCCGGGTCGCTGCTACCGGATCCACCTGCACGGTGTCGCCGCCGGGGCCGCCGAGCCGCGCTACCTCCAGCCGGGCGAGAACGGCGCCACGGCCGATGAGCCCGCCCGGCACACCTGGGCCCGCCTCGCGGCAGCGGGCGTGATCGCCGTGACTGCGCTGGCGGGCGCCGGTTGTCCGCGGGAGCAGCCCGTGAACGAGCAGCCCGGGGTCCTCACCGCCGCGCCCCCGCCGGTCTCGGCGCCGGTTCCGGAGCCGCCCGAGACCGAGCCGGAGAAGAAGACCGAGCCCATCGAGACGCGGTTCCAGCCGCCGGACGTGGCCAACTGACGGCCACCAGGAGGAGAGTTTTCCATGTCTCGCATCATCGCCCTGTGCATCGAGGACTGTCACCCCGCCTCCGAGGATCGGCGGTATCTGCGCTGCTGCGCGCTGACCGGTCTGCAGCCGGGGCTGGCGCTCACGCCCGACGGCATCGTGGAGTGGCGCTCCGGGGCGCCTGCCGCGATCCGGTTGGTGGTCTCCCTGGATGAAAAATTGGTGTGCTACCGGGAGCCGGGGGCCGCAGGGGGGGCGCGTGTGCACCGCGGCGGCCGCTTCGTGGAGGTGGAGGAGCAAAAACCCGTGGTGCTCCTCGACGGCGACGAGCTCACCCTGGGAGACCGCCGGCTGCGCCTGCACGTCCACGGCTTCACGACCGCCTCCCATGATCCGGAGTACTTCGTCGCGCCCTCGGTCGCCGCGGCCGCTCCCGCCATCGCCGCGGCCGCTCCCGTGGCGCGGGCCGCTGCCGTGGCCGGGATGGCCGTGGCCGGCCTCCTGGGGGTCTCCGGCTGCGACAAGCCGCCCCCGGACAAACCGATGGAGCCGCCCCCCATCGACGTGCGCGACCAGCCCCCCATCGCTCCCAATCCGCCGCCGCCGCCGCCTATGGAGGTCCGCGACCACCCCCCCGTCGCGCTGCCGCCCGAAGAGCCCATGCCGCCGCCGCCCATGGAGCCGGTGATGGAGCCGGTGATGGAGCCGCCGCCCATCGAGATGCGGCCCCACCCGCCGGTGAAGCCCATCCCGCGCCCCGATGACCGCCCTCGTCCCCGTCCGACGACCCCCGGCGATCCTCAGCCCTGAGTCCGGCAATGCGGGCGATTGGCGGGGACCCCTGCCCGGAAGCGGGGAACGCCCGTCTCCCGATTTCGATTTCGATTTCATGCGTGACCATCTAAGGGTTTGGTGGCGAGGTCGGCGATGACTTGATACTTGAAACTGCGCCAACTCCGAAAACCATCTGGACCGATTTCGATTTCGATTTCGAGGGATTTTCATTGTATAGTCACCCGGCTTCGGCCCCTGGCGGCCGGTGAAGGAGGGTTCCATGAGCGAGTCCAGGCAGGACGGAAAAATCGGGCTGATCGTGCTGGGAATCTGCCTGGCGGCGGGACTGATCGTCTCGTCGGTCTTCATCGGGAACGCCCTGCTGGGAATGAAGCAGCAGCGGGTGATACGCGTCAAGGGGACCGCCGAACAGCAGGTGATTGCCGACCAGGCGAGTTGGAGCGGGGAGTGGGTGGTCCGCGCGGCCGACCTCAAGGAGGGCTATCTGGCCCTCGAGAGCCGACGCATGCTCGTCCATGACATGATCAAACAATACGGCTTTTCGCCCGAGACGAAGGTCATCTTCCATCCGGTCCAGCTCGAGAGCCTGTCCCGCCTCGATGAGCGCGGAAATCCCACGCCGGTGATCGAGGCCTTCGTGCTGCGCCAGTCGGTCGAGCTCCAGTCCCGCGAGGTCAGCAAGGTCGATCAGATCGCGCGTCAGTCCCCCGAGTTGATCAAGCACGGGCTGGAGTTCCGCGCCCACCCGGCCCGCTACACCTTCAGCGGACTTGAAAAAATGAAACTGGATCTGCTGGGCCGCGCCATGCACAACGCCCTCGAGCGGGCCCGTTCCCTGGCCGAGAACACCGGCACGGGCGTCGGCGCCCTGGTCTCCGTCTCTCAGGGCATCTTCCAGATCACCGCGCCCGCCTCCACCGAGGTCTCGGACTCCGGCTCCTACGACACCTCGACCATCGAGAAGACGGTGAAGGCCGTGGTGTCCTGTGAATTCTCCGTGTCCCGTTGACGGTTGACGCCGTGCGGCAAATGTGTTTAGTCTGGGCTGACTTACACGAAGGGCAGGTGTTTCCATGATGGAGAACTTTCCGAACATGAATCAGTGGATGGAGATCCGGGACAAGGCGCTCGAAAAAGGGCTGGAGACAGGATGTCGAATCGCCGTGAAGCTCACCGAGAAGGCGGTCGAGTTTCTGGACATGGCCGAGAAGTACGTGCCCGGCATCAAGGAGAAGCTGGAGCCGCTGATCGGCAGCCTGGGGAACCCGGCCGAGGAGGCCCCCTGCTGCTGCCCACCGGTGACGCCGACCGTTCCCGTCGAGGTGCCTGCCGTGGATGAGGTGGATGCCAGGTCCCCCGCGCCCGCGAAGGCCAGGGCGGAGCGCTCCGCGCCGACCCGATCCGAGGGCTCCGCGCTGAAGGACCAGCTCGAGGCGCTCCCCGACGAGCTGCTCACGCAGGTCTTCTCCCGCAACCAGTTTCTCAAGGTCCTGTACCTGATGGTCCTCTCGGATCGCAAGTGGATGTCCCCGCAGGAGGTCTCCGAGATGGGAGACCTGACCGGTTACCACATTCTGCCGCAGAACGTGCGCAAGGTGATCCAGCAGAAGGGCATGGACACGGGCATGATCAAGGTGCGCGACCGCGCCGAGAGCCGCAAGGGCGCCAAGGAATACCACGTCACCCCCAAGGGAGAGGCCCTGCTCAAGGTCGAGTTCCACCTGGACTGATTCCATGAAGGCCCCCCCCCGCTGGCGGATGGATCTCCGCCTGGCCACGCACGCGGCCGACCTCATTCATCGATACGGTTCCTCCCGCAGCGCCTGGATCGCCGCGGGCTGGTCCCTGCTGTTCTCCGGTCTGGGGCAGTACGCGGCCGGCCAGCGCGCCCGGGGGGTCGGCTGGGCGGGGCTCGCGGCCGGGTTCCTCGTCGCCGCCGTGTGGATCCACAGCGTGGACCTGCTGTTCGTCGCGCTGTTCGCCGGGCTCCTGGCCGGCCCGTTCCTCGTGATGCTGCCGCTGGCGCTCCTGGGGGCGGCCCCGTCCCTGCTGGGTCCGGTCTTCTGGTTCGGCGCCGTGGCGAAGCTCGCCTGCGTGGCCGACGCCTGGCTCGCCGGACGGACGCGGCCGCTGCGCCCCGTGGTCCGGGTGATCCCGGTTTTCGCCGCCCTGCAGGTGCTGCCCGCGCTGTGGTTCTGCCAGGCCTTCTTCGTCTACGAGCTGCCGGGACATGCCGACACCTCGTTCACCCAGCCCGGGGACGTGGTGCTGGGAGTGCGCCGGGGAGCCTGGCTCCCCTGGGCGTACGGAGGGTCGCCCGGTCACGGGGCGCTCGTCGGTCTCCTGACCGGGGACGGCCCCCGCGTCATGCGGGTCGCCGGTCTGCCGGGAGAGCGCGTGGAGGTGGAGGTCGACGAGCGGGGCCGGATTCTCTACCGCACCGATCGCGCCGACGCCGCCCCCGTGTCGGAGCAGCGTGACGAGTTCTGCGTGTGGACGCTGCCAGACGGACGCGCGCAGCGCTGCACCTTCCACGAGGAGCGGCGCGGCCCGACCGGAAGATCGTACCCCATCGCCACGGTCGAGGATGGCCCCGCCTCGACGTACCGGGAGCTCGTCTTCCAGGTGGGGCCGGGGGAACTGTTTTTATTGAGCGATCTGCGTCAGTTCGTGCTACAAAGCGCCTGGCTGAGAGTGCGCGCGTCCGATGTGGCCGGGACGCCGCTGGTCATCCTGTGGTCCCGCCACCCGACGCGCGGCGTCGCCTGGCACCGGATCGGCCTCACGGGCGGTTAACCTCGCATGTTCGAACTGTTCACCAGCTGGCGGTATCTCTACAACCCCAGGCGCAGCCGGCTCTTCGCCGCGCTCTTCTTCGCCTTTCTCCTCTTCGCGATCCTGAACATCGCGCTGTTCTTCACCGGGCCGAGCTGGTATCAGTTCATCGGCGCCATCCTATTCGGGGTCGGCCTGCTGGGCACCAGCGTCTTCGCTCTGCTCCGGTTCTTCTCGGTGTTCACCACCATCTCCATCTCCAGCGTGCTTTTGGGCACCACCGTCCTCACGCTGGTCTGGTCCGTCTCCTCCGGGTTCCAGCGGGAATTCAAGGAGAAGATATTGGGCGTCAACGGTCACATCCTACTGATGCCCCAGGGGGCCACGTTCCCGGATCCCGAGAAGACCCTGGGGATCGCCCGGGAAGACGCGGACGTGATCGAGGCGGCTCCCTTCAACCTCAACGAGATGCTCGTCGTGCGAGGCGGCCGGCACAGCGGCGTGCTGGTCAAGGGGATCTCCCCTTCACTGGCCTCCCGCGTGCTCGACCTGCCCCGGCACCTCCTCGAGGGCGACATCTTCGCCCTGGAGCGCAACCGGGACTTTCGCCCCGCCGTCGCGGTCGTGACCGACGACTCCGAGGAGACCGTCGAGGACGCGAAGGCCGTCGCGCCGGCCTCCGGCGACGACTACTGCCGGCAGCAGGACCATGCCTGGCCGGGCATCATTCTCGGCTCCGGGCTCGCCCGCCGCATGGGCGTGCGGGTCGGGGACTCCGTGACGCTGCTGTCGCCCATGTCGTCGTTCGGCATGGCGATGGACACCAGCCAGGTGGCCCCCGCCGTGCAGAACCTGGACATGTGCGTCGTCGGCATCTTCTTCGCCGGCTTCGAGGAATACGACCAGAAGCTCGCCTACGTCCACCTGGACATCTCGTACTCGTTCAACCCCAAGCTCGCCGACTCCGGCGAGACCGTTTTCGGCATCGAGATGCGCCTGCGCGACATGGACGTGGCCGACGCCGTGGCCGCGCGGCTCACCGCCCGCTTCGAGTCCAGCGGCCAAAACATCCGCGTGGTGACCTGGAGCGCG
>CALKWH010000304.1 GCA_938004375.1 uncultured Pseudomonadota bacterium | reverse complement strand
CGCCGCCCACCGAGATCTACCCTCTTTCCCTACACGACGCTCTTCCGATCTCTGCTCGATCACCTGCTGCGCTTCGAGGCCAACCCCGAGGTGAAGATGCTCGCCTGCCTCGGCGAGGTCGGCGGCACCGAGGAGTACCGCATCGTCGAGGCCATCAAGGAAAAGAAGCTCACCAAGCCGCTGGTGTGCTGGGTCACCGGCACCATCGCCTCCAAGATGACCGGCGAGGTCCAGTTCGGCCACGCCGGCGCCAAGGCCGGCGCCTCCAACGAGACCGCCGAGGCCAAGAACCGTGCGCTGGCCGAGGCCGGCGTCATCGTCCCGAACTCCTTCGACGACTACGGCCTCAAGCTCAGGGAGACCTTCGAGAAGCTCCAGGCCGCCGGGAAGATCCCCGAGCGCACGCTGCCCGACACCCCGCCGATCCCGGCCGACTACAACGCGCTCAAGGCCAAGGGCCAGGTCCGCAAGGGCACCAACTTCATCTGCACGATCACCGACGACACCGGTGACGAGCCCCTGTACTGCGGCATCCCCATGAGCAAGGTCGTCGAGCACAACATGCCGCTGGGCGAACTGATCGCGCTGTTGTGGTTCAAGAAGCGCCTGCCGGCCTGGGGCTCCCAGTTCATGGAGCTGGTGCTGCGCCTCACCGCCGACCACGGCCCCTGCGTGTCCGGCGCGCACAACACCATCGTCACCGCCCGGGCGGGCAAGGACCTGATGACCTCAGTGGCCACCGGCATTCTGACCATCGGCCCGCGCTTCGGCGGCGCGGTCTCCGGCGCGGCCAAGCAGTTCTCCGAGGCCATCCGCAAGGGCCAGACCCCGCTGGAGTTCGTCAACCACATGAAGAACACCAACGTGAACATCCAGGGCATCGGCCACAAGATCAAGAGCGCGTCGAACCCGGACATCCGCGTGACCCTGCTCAAGAAGTTCGCCCAGGAGAACTTCCCAAAGACCCCGCACCTGGACTTCGCCCTCGAGGTCGAGAAGATCACGCTGACCAAGCGCAACAACCTGATCCTCAACGTCGACGGCGCCATCGGCATCCTCTTTTTGGATCTCATGGCCTCCGGCGGCGACCTGTTCACGGACCAGGAGAAGGCCGAGATCATCGAGTTCGGCATCCTCGACGGCCTGTTCATGCTGGGCCGCACCATCGGCATGGTCGGCCACTACTTCGACCAGAAGCGCCTGCGCTCGGGCCTGTACCGTCATCCCATGGATGACGTCCTGTACGACCTGCCCGAGCCCTCCGAACTGGGCTACGACTGGTAGCCCCCCCGTAGAGCGATCGGTGGAATCGTTCACGATTCCACCGGTCGCCCTGCAGGGGGCTAGTATAAGTGGAATAATTTCATCTAGCCCCGGGTAGGTCCCCTACCCGGGGAATAGGTCGGAGATGACATTCTGGCGGATCATGTGCGCGTGGCTGGTCGCCGCCCTGGCCGCCGTCCCCGAGCCCACCCTCGCCGAGCCGGGGACGTTCGACTGCGCCGACGTGCCCGAGGCGCCCCTCGAAATCAACGACCTCGGCGAGGCCGGGCCGCGGGGTTCCCATGATCTGGCCTTCGACGCCTTCGGCTACCTGACCGGCTACGACGGCTTCTCCATTGTGCGCGGTGACCGCGCGGGTGACCGGCGGGTGCTCGCGTCCCTGGAGTTCGGCGGCGAAGGCCCCGAGGGGATGGAGTACCTGTCCGACGGGCGGCTCGTCACGGCTGCGCCGATGCTCGGGATCTTCACCGTCTCTCCCACGGGCGACCTCGTCCCCCTGGCGCCGGATCTGCGCGACGTGTTCGGCATCCTGCTCGGGCCAGACGGCCTGCTCTACGCGGGGGACAACCACTGTCTCTACCGCGTCGACCCGGAATCCGGCGCGGTGGAGATCCTGCTGTGCAGCGAGGATCACGACGGCCCGGAGCCCTTCACCCCGCGCATCGTGAACTTCACGCTGGACTTTACGGAGATGATCGTGGGCACCCATGAGAACCGGCTCTTTCGCGTCCCCATCGACGCCCGCTTCGATCCGGTCGGGGCCCCCGTCTTCTGGCTCGAGGTGGCCGGCAGCACCAGCGGGGTGGACGGCCTGGAGCTCGACGTGTGCGGCAACCTCTACGTGCCCACCTACCCGGACGGGCTGTACCGCATCACGCCCCACGGCGAGGTCCGGCTGTACCATCAATGGGCCGGACCCCAGGAGCTCGGCCACGGCGTGCGCTTCGGCACCGGGCTTCACGGCTGGCGCGCCGACGCGCTCTACCTGCCCCGGTTCTACGGCGGCAACACCATCGTCGAGGTCGTCACCGGCGTGCCCGGCCGCCGTATGCCGCGCCCCGCGGTCCTTTCCGACGGCGACGCCCACACCCTCACGTGCAGAGCCAGCCCCGGCTCCCGCGGGGATGCGGCCTTCCCCTGGTGGTTCTCGCTGCTGCCCTTCTCGCTGGCCCTTGGCCGAAGACGTTCGGCCCCAACTGGAGAAAAACCATGAAACACGCTGTCGTCACCCCGATGCTCCTCTCTCTGCTGCTTTTTGGACTGGCCCCGGCCTGCGCCCGCGGAGGCAACGAGCGCACCGACCCTCGCGCAGAGGCGACCCCACGCAAGGACACCCAACCGGACCCCGGGCACCCGACACCGGTCCCAGCCGATCCCACGATCACGACCGACAACCCCGGTGCGCCACCGGTGAGCACGGACGGCGACGTGGACGGTGATGGCATCCCCGACGAGGACGACCAGTGCCCCAACGAGCCGGAGGACCTCGACGGTTTCGAGGACGAAGACGGCTGCCCCGACGTCGACAACGGAGGCGATGACCGCGACGGCGACGGCATCTCGGACACCCGGGACCAATGTCCCGACAATCCCGAGGATCTTGACGCATTCCAGGACAACGACGGCTGCCCCGACGCCGACAACGACGCGGACGGGGTGCCGGACGTGAACGATCGCTGTCCCGGCGATCCCGAGGATGCCGACGGAATCCAGGACGACGATGGCTGCCCGGATCGTTGAAATTATTTGTTTTTACGGGATTTGCTGAAGTCCCAGAGGCCCCAGCCAACGAGGATGGCGCCGATGCCGGCGACCACGCCGCAGGCGAGGTTCTTGCCGCCCAGATTGTAGAGAGCAGCGATGATGGCGTTCATTCGGCGGGTGCGGTCGTTGGAATTTTCGAAGTCGGTGAAGTACCAGTACAGGAACCCCGCCAGGGCGAACATGAACACGCCGCCGAGCACGGTCTTCCACCAGTCGCTGCCGTCACTGGTCTCTTCCACTTCCTCTTCACGGTTCTCGAGATCTTCGGACATAAGTTCCTCTCTTCCTGATGAATGATGACGAATGGTCACCGCCGGAACCTCCGGCGACCTGGTCATGTTGCCACCGCCGTCAGCGACTGACAAGATATTTTTCATTCCCCGTCTTCTGGCGCCTCGGAGAGCTCCAGGGACTGGATGAGCCGGTGCAGGTAGGGGCGGTTCACCCCCATGAGACGGGCGGCCTCGGACTTGTTGCCGCCAGTGCGTTCTAGTTGGCGCAGGATGTATTGTCGCCGGAAGGCCTCCACCGCCTCCTTGTAGGGCAGCTCCAGGTGGGGCTCCACCGGCGGGACCGTCGAGGGTGCGATCGGCGGCGCGGCCTGCGCCGATGTCGGGGGAGACGGCGACTGGCCGGTCACGGGCAAAATCACCGACTCGTCGAGAATCTCGCCCTCGCACAGAGCCACCGCGCGCTCGATCACGTTGGCCAGCTCGCGCACGTTCCCCGGCCAGGGGTAGGCCCGCAGGCGGTCCAGCGCCGCGCGCGTGAAGCCGGTCACGCGAGCCCCCATGCGCCGGGCGTGCTGCTCGAGCAGGTACTGGGCCAGCAACCCGACGTCCTCGCCGCGCTCCCGCAGGGGCGGCAGGTGCACGGGCACCACGTGGATGCGGTAGTACAGGTCCTCCCGGAAGGTCCCCGCCTTGACCATGGCGGCGAGATCACGGTTGGTGGCGGTGAGGATGCGCACGTCGATCTGCACCGCGGTCTCCGAACCCACCGGGTGAAACTCGCGCTCCTGCAGCACGCGCAGCAACTTCGACTGCAGCGAAAGTGGCAGCTCGCCGAGCTCGTCCAGGAACAGCGTGGACCCGTCCGCGAGCTCGAACTGGCCGATCTTGCGCCGCGCCGCCCCCGTGAACGCGCCCTTGACGTGTCCGAAGAGCTCGCTCTCGAGCAGGTTCTCGGGGATCGCCGCGCAGTTGACCACCACCAGGGGCCGCGCCGCGCGCGGGGACAGGCCGTGAATGGTGCGCGCGACGAGCTCCTTGCCGGTGCCGCTCTCGCCGGTGATGATGACCGTGGCCTCGGTGGGGGCCACCTTCTCGATCAACTGGCGGACCTGCAGCATGCCCGGGCTGTTGCCCACCAGATCGCCGAACCGGGCCGCCGAGAGCAGCTCCCGTTGCAGGTAGACGTTCTCGACCTCGAGGCGGCTCTTGAGGCGCTCGACCTCGCGCTTCTGCGCGGCCAGGTCCTCCGAGAGCTGGAGGATGGTCGAGTACGACAGCGCGTTCTTCATGGCCACGGCCGCCTGCTTGCCCACCGACGCCAGCAGGTCCACCTCGTCCCGGGAGAACAGGTTGGCCTCGGGGGGCGCGCCCAGCACGAGCACGCCGAGCAGGTCCCCCTGGAACTCCAGGAGCACCAGGCACTCGGCCCCCAGGGCGTCGAGGAGCTCTTGCAGCGGGGCCGCCGTGGGATCGTCCTTCAGCCGGGCGCGCAGCAGCACGGTGCCCTCCCCCGAGGACACGATGGCCCGGCGCAGGCGCGCGGTGGGGCACGGGACCTGGGCGGGGCCGGCGCCGCTCCCCCACGAGGAGAGCAGCGTGAGGCGCGCCCCCTCCACGCGGTAGACCCGGGCCCACGACAGACCCACGCTCTCGCCCACGATGCGCACGAGCTGGGCCAAAAGGCGCGGCAGCTCCATGATCGCCGCCATGCGCTCGCCGAGCTCGCGCAGCGTCTCGGCGTAGCGGTAGCGCGTCTTGAAGAACAGGCGGTCGACGTACTCCTGGACCACGTGGCGCACCGAGAACAGGCCGGCGGTGGCCAGCACGGCCGCCCAGATGGTGACCGTGCGCGAGGTCAGCCCGAACATCTGGGTGAGCAGGAGCCCGATGAGCCAGCTCAGGCCAATGTAGAGCACGAGGATGCCGGCCGTGATCGCGCCGTAGACGAAGCCGCGGTGCACCCAGCGATCCAGGATGCGGGTCCACTTGGACGAGGTGGACATGGTCAGGGAGAGCGCGAGCACGCTGTAGAGCACCATCAGCAGGTCGTTGCCCCCCAGGATCTGGGCCACTGCCGTGGACTGCGAGTGGATGAACACGAAGGACGTGAGGCCCAAAAGGGCGAGCACGAAGCCGTAGCCCAGGTAGAGGATGCCCAGGCGCCTCTCGGGGCGGCCGGCGCGCACCCGCAGGAAGATCAGCGCCACCACGGCGAGCCCGTAGCCCAGGTTGGTCACCGGCAGCGCGATGCGCGTGTAGGTGAGGAACTGGCCCTGCATGGCCTCGTCGGGGCGCATGAGCAGCCGGGCGTACATGATCACGGTGGCCAGGAACTGCAACACCGACGGGACGAACAGCCAGCCCGCGCGGGGCCAGCGCCCCCACGACATGGGCGATGGGGTGCGCAGGAAGAACAGCACCAGCGCCGGCGGCGCGAGCACGTTCCACGCGAAGAACTGCAAAAGCAGCGGGGGAGAGGCCGCCAAACTCTCGAGGTTGGTGTAGGACAGCACGAGCACGTAGGTGGCACCCTCGGTGAGCACCAGGAAGGGGAAGATGGGGTGCGCGTCGGGCCGCCTCGCCAGGTACCAACCGCACAGCAGGGTGATCATCCCCGGCACGAGCATGTAGAGGATCTTGGGGAACCACGGCCGCCGCCCGGGCTGCACCACCACCGCCCGGGGCACCTGCTGCCCCGGCGTCAGCACGTGGAGGGTGACCGGCCCCGTGAGGGGCTCGTCGAGCCAGCGCAACCAGGCGAACACCGACGGGAACGGCGTGCGGGCACCCCCGTGTTCGGCCGCGAGGAGGCGGTCCCCGGGCGCCAGCGCCGGCAAGTCGGACGCGGTGACCGTCAACTGGTCGTCCACCGTCACGCCCAGTTGGGTGCGGGTGAACACCTTCACGTGCACGAGCACGGCGAAGACGACCGCCCAGGCGAGACCCACCAGCGCCAGGGGGCCGCGCAGCCGGGCCCAGGTCCAGCTACCGGGACTCACGGGGTCCCCCGGACGTGGCCAGTTGGCCGCACGCCGCGTCGATGTCGGCACCGGCGCTGGCCCGCTCGATCACGGTGAGGCCGGCGGCTTGCAGAACAGCGGTGAAGGCGGCCTTCTTCGCCGGCAAAGAGGGGGCGAACCCGGCGCCGTCCCCGTGGGCGTGGTAGGGGATGAGGTTGATCTTCACCCGCAGGCCCTCGCAGAAGCGCACCAGCGCCTTCGCGTGGGCGGCGGAGTCGTTCACGCCGTCGAGGAGGATGTACTCCAGGGTGATGCGGCGCCGGGCGGGCAGCGGGAACCGCAAAAGCGCCTGACGCAGGGCGGCCAGGGGGAAGCGCCGGTTCACCGGCATCAAGCGGGTGCGCAGGGCGTCGTCGCAGGCGTGCAGGCTGACCGCCAGCTGCCCTGCAAAGTCCGGGGACGCCGCCAGGGCCTCGAGCCCCGGCACCCAGCCGGCCGTGGAGATCGTGATCCGCCGCGAAGAGAAATCCAGCCCGCCCGGATCGGCCAGCACGGCCACACTCTCGAGCACGGCTGACAGGTTCATGAGGGGCTCGCCCATGCCCATGTACACGATGTTGGTCAGCCACTGGGGGCGGGGCCGATCACCGAGCTGGTAGGTCTCCGGCTCGGCCTCCATATGGGAGAGGATCCGATGCACTTGGGCGACGATTTCGCCGGCCTCGAGATCCCGGATGAGCCCCATGGTCGCGGTGGCGCAGAAAGCACAACCCAGCGCGCAGCCGAGCTGGCAGGACACGCACACGGTGTACTTGCGGCGATCCCGGCCCGAGCCGGGGATCAGCACGCTCTCGACGACGTGGCCGTCCCGGGTGCCGAACCCGAACTTCACGCTGCCGTCGGCCGAGCGCTGCACGGCCGCCACCGAGAGGGGCGGGGAAAAATCCAGTTCGGCGGCCAGCCGGTCGCGCAGCCCCCGTCCGAGGTTGGTCATGGCCGCAGGATCGGTCACCCCGAAACGGTGGAGCCAGGCGAACACCTGGTCCCCGCGGAAGGCGGGCTCTCCGCGGGCGGTGAACCACTCGCGCCACCGGGCCGGGGTCCAGCCCAGGACGGAGGGCTCAGCGCAGCCCATCGAGGACCCGGCCCCCGAAGATGTAGGCGAGCTCCGCCGCGGCCGTCTCCGGGGCGTCCGAGCCGTGCACGGCGTTGCGGGTGATGTCGGTGCCGAAGCGCCTGCGCAGGGCGCCGGGCCCGGCCTTGGCGGGGTCGGTGGGGCCCATCAGGTCCCGCCACCGGGCGATGGCGCCATCGCCCTCGAGGGCCATGGCCACCACCGGTCCCGTGGTCATGAACTCCATGAGCATGGGGAAGAACGGTTTCTCGGCGTGGACGGCGTAGAACCCGTGGGCCTGGGCCGGGGACAGCCGCACCAGCTCCAGCGCGGCCAACTTCAGGCCGGCGGCCTCGATCGCGGCGAGGATCTCGCCGACGTGACCGGCGGCCACCGCGTCGGGCTTGATCATGGCGTAGGTGCGCTCGGTCATGGAGGCCTCGCGCCTAGCGCCGGGAATACGCGTCCACGAAGGCCGCGTAGAAGGCCACGGCCTTCTCCAGGTGTTCCACCGGGCACTGGTCCATCGGGCTGTGGGCGTGGACCTCGTTGGCCGGCCCGAAGCCGATGGTGGGCACGTGGAACATGCCGGCGGTGGCGATTCCGTTGGTGGAGAACACCCACTTGTCGACGACGGGTTCGCGGCCCAGGGCGCCGCGGCCGGCCTCGATGGCGCTCTGCACGGCCTTGTGCCCTTCCTCGAGCACCCAGGTCGGGTAGAACTTCTTGGTGGGGTATTTCGTGCCCTTCCAGGAGGGAACGTCGTAATCCAGTACGCGGACCTTCACCCCGGCGGCCTTCGCCGACGGCAGCGCGAGGATCTCGGCCACCGCGGAATCGGCGTCCTCACCCTCGGTCAGGCGGCGGTCCAGGTGGATGGTGCAGGAGTCGGCCACCGCGCACAGGGACGGCGAGGTGGACCGGATGTGCGAGATCGCCACGGTGCCCTTGCCCAGGAAGGGCTTCGGGGGAAGGCGCTTGTTCAGTTCGTCGATCTCGAGGATGACCGGAGCCATCTTGGTGACGGCGTTGTCACCCCGGGTGGGGTCCGAGCCGTGGCAGGAGATGCCCGAGGTCTCGACCTCGAGCTCCATGCGGCCGCGGTGACCGCGGTAGATGTTCAGGTTGGTGGGCTCGGTGAGCACCACGACCTCGGGATCCAGCACCTTCTCGCGCAGGATGTACTGCCAGCACAGGCCGTCGCAGTCCTCCTCCTGGATCGAGCCGACCATCCACACCGAGAACTCGGGCCCCAGGCCCAGCTCCTTGATGATGCGGGCGGCGTAGACCATGGCGGCCATGCCGGCCTTCTGGTCCGAGGCCCCGCGGCCGTAGATGATCCCGTCCTTCTCGACGGGCTCGAAGGGCTTGGTCTTCCACAGTTCGGGGTTCCCCACGTCCACCGTGTCGATGTGGGCGTCGAACGCGATCTGGCGAGGCCCTGAGCCCACACGGCCCATGACGTTGCCGAAGCCGTCGGTCTTGACCTCGTCGAAGCCGACCTTGATCATCTCCTGCATGATGCGCTCGATGACCGCGCCCTCCTCGGCGCTCACGCTGCGGATGGCGATGATGTCCTTGAGGAACTCCTTGCATTCCACGAGGCTGGCGGCTGCTTTTTCGTTGATCTTCGTGAAGTCCATCGTTCAAACCTCCTGAGAAAGACCTTTGTACGGCGAATCGGGCGTTTGGTCAACCGGGGAATTCCCGCCCGGCAGGGCAGTCGAGTTCTGAATCCCAGTCCACTTTGCATAGCGTCCACCGTCATCGTCACCGTCTGGATTGACCCCGATTTCGATTTCGATTTCGATTTGGACTGGAGAGGAGGCCGGGCGACCGGGGGAACCGGTCTCTTAGCGGAATAATGAACCTCAGTTTTATTTGGTTCTTTGAATTCTCAAGGTCGAAATCGAAATCGAAATCGAAATCGAGAATTCGTTCCGGCGGATCAGGCTTCAATTCGGTTGTCCATATAAATCAGAACTCGGTCGCCCTGTCCAGTCCGGCGTCTGGCCGATTGACAGTTTTCATTGGGGGGGGGGAAAAAAAGCGGGGGAGGGATCGCCTCCCCCGCCGGGAACGGAGCTACATGTCGGAGTAGTCGGCCCACTCGAGCATGCGGGTCAGGCCGCGGACCATCTCCAGGTTGTCGATGAAGTTGATGTAGTGGCGCTTGGCCACCTGGAGGGCGTTGTAATTGGCGTCGGTCGGGGTGGTGTCGTAGGCGTCCTGCGCGTCCTCATAGCGGACCAGCAGGTCGGCGGCGTAGTCGAGCATGCGGGCGCCCATGGAGATCTTGAAGGTCGAGCCGTTCTGCACGGCGTCGTCGTAACGCAGGGTCACGAAGATCTTGTGGGAGATCGGATCCTCGAACTCGGTGATCATGGCCGGGTCGACGTGGGAGAAGTCGATGCCCTCGCCCTCGCCGCGGACGTAGATGCGGGACTTGTCGATGAAGGCCTGGCTGTAGTTCATCGGGAACATGGCCATGCCCAGGACGGCCGAGTACAACTGGATGGTGAAGGTGTTGTTCGGATAGATCAGGCCCTGGAAGGTGCCGCCCGTGGTGGAGCAGCGCGGGGCGTCGAGGTCGGCCGCGTACGGGTGCTCGATGATGGCGACGTGCTCCTGGTCACCCACGGTCTCGGTGCCGCAGAACGCCGGGGCGATGCGGGCGAAGTCGTTGGTCTGGATGCCGCCGAAGAAGTCCATGATCTGGTTGGGGAACAGGCGGGCGAAGTTGATCGTGTACTGGCGCTTGTCCTCCTGGGTGTCGCGACCCATGAAGTTGTTCTCGGCGGTCGCGAGCGACTGGATCGCCAGCGGGCGGTCGTAGAACTGGCCACGACGGGTGATCTTCATGTACCACTCGTAGCCGTAGTCCCAGTCCCAGGAGTCGTCGATGAACTTGCCGCCGATGAGGGGCACGAGGAACTGGCAGGTGGTGCCGGGGCCGGTGGTGCCGCAGTACTCGCCGGTCTCATCGGACTGCTTGAAGAAGGTCTCTCCGTTGGGGCCGGTGAAGGTGTCGTACCAGCCCGGGGAGGGCATGGTCATGACGCGGGTGAACCACGAGAAGATGTCGGCCACCGCGGCGGTCCAGAAGCCCCAGCCGTTGGCCGGGTCGGTGAAGAAGTCCTCGACCCACACGTCGCCGTTCAGCTGCGGGCCGATCTGGTCCTGGAAGATGCCCAGGTACAGGGCGTAGTACTGCACGTGGTTGGTCGGGACCTCGAAGTAGCGCTCCATGATGCGGCCCATGTAGGAGCCTTCGTTCCAGCCCCAGGTGTAGCGGCCGCGGGAGAAGTTGTTGAACACGTAGTATTCTTCGTACATCTCCTCGAGGGCCTTGGAGATCTCGTACAGGTCGGCGCCCTTGTCGAAGTAGTTGCAACCGAGCTGGCTCTGGCGGAACTCGTCGGAGCAGTGGGCGTAGGGGATCATCAGGCGGGCACTGCCCGTCGGATCGAGACGGGTATCGGTGGCGCGCAGGTCATCCGTCGCCTGAACGATCCAGTTGTTCGGGACCCAATCGCGGTTGTCTTCGCTGAGGTCGGCAAAGTTCTGGAAACGGGTGTAGTGCACGGCCTCGATGGTGCTGGTGAACAGCATGGCGGTCGGCCAGCCCCACTCGGAGAAGTTCTGCACCGCGCTCAAGCCGGCGAGATCGGAACCCACGTTTTTGAAGACCTGGCGCATGCCGGCATAGCCGTAGTTGATGGCGGCCTTGTCGTAACGGCCGAGCTTCATGAAGTCGGAGTTGAACTTGGCGCCGTAGTCCATGATGGAGGTGTAGGCGTAGTCCTCGAGGCGGTTCTCGATCTCGTACTGCGTGATGGGGTCGGACGTGCGCGGACCGGCCGTGCCGTCATGGTTGCGGATGTCCCAATACTCGTCGTAGAAGTTCAGCGCGTCGTAGGAGCCCTTGAAGTTGTGGCGCAGGCCCATGTTGTGGCCCATCTCGTGGATGGTCGTGCCCACGTAGACCTCGGCGCGCAAGGCCTGGTAGATCTTCTCGCCGCAGTCCCAACCGCCCTGGCCGTCATCCCAGGAGCCACCGCAGTGGGTCTCGAGCATCTGCTTGGCGATACCGTAGGTGGCGGGATCCTCGAAGGGGGCGAACTCGGTGTACATCACGCAGCCCTTCTGGGCGAAGTGCTTGTACTTGAGGTCGCTGATGGCCTTGGCGTACTTGCGGTTCAGGGTGGTCAACGGGGAGACCTTGGCGCGGATCTCGGAGCCGTAGGGCAAAGAGCCGGCGTCGACGGTCATGGGATCGTAGCCGGCGGCCTGCAGCGTGGAGGCCGAGGACAGCAGCACGTCGCGGGTCATCAGGCGATCCTCGATGGGCGTGTTGCGCAGGCGGTTCAGGCGGCTGTAGCCGGGATAGAAGCCGGTGCCGTCGCCCAGGGCGCCGGAGACCTCGAGGGCCTTCATGCGGCGGCTCAGGGAGTTGCGGAAGGCGGCGTCACCCTGGTTGAGCACCAGCGGGGCCTCGGGGGCCAGGCCGTGGGACCAGGAGGTGTCCATGTTGCGGAACAGGCGGCGGATGCGGTCCTGGCTCCAGGCCTGACCGGTGCGCTGCCAGTTGAACTTGTTGTTGTTCAGGCGGCCGGTGAGGGACTTGCCCTTCACGCCTTCCCAATGCATGTTGCCCCAGGCGGCCATGTAGTCGCCGAGCAGGTAGTCGTCCCACACGAAGTCCGGATCGGTGAGCAGGCGGACGACGTCGCGGGTGTAGGCGGCATAAGAATCCAGGGCGGCGCCGTAGATGTTGGCGACCATGGAAATGGACTCACCGGTCAGGGGATCCGGCAGCGGCGGGCCGTAGCCCAGCGGGGAGGACTGCTGCGGGGCGTCCACCCACACGACCTGCGGGAAGCGGATGTCGCCGAGGCGGACGTCCTTCTCGCAGACGATCTGGCGGTTGGAGCCGTAGGCGTACCAGGTGCGCTCGTCATCCTTGGCGACGTACGGGCAAAGCACGACGGACTGGGATTCGCGGCCCTCGGCAAGCCGGCGATCGACCTTCAGGAAGTCGAGCCAGGCGTTGTGGGTGGTGGCCCAGTCGTCGATGACGTGCATGAGGGGGCCGGTCACGTTGCCGGTGGGGTTCCCCTGGGCGTCGAGCTCCCAATGGGCGATGGAGTCCGGGGTCGTGGAGTTGGCGTAGTACACGATCGGGCGCATGGTGCGGTCGGCGTAGCGCAACTGCACGGGCTCGGCCATCTCACGGTTCTCGAGCCACGCGTCGTTGCGGGCCACGTAGACCATGCCGTCGTCCTTGTAGAAGCAGGGGCGCGGCTTGCCGTAGTCGTCGTTGTCGCCCGGGCAGTGGACCAGCGAGCGCTCGTCGGCCAGGACGTCCGAGTTCTGATACACGCGGAAGCCCATGATGTAGACCTTGGAGTTGTCGTCAAGATAACGGCAGGGCTGGCCGCCGCCGGGGCAAGTGAACCGTTCGCCGTTGATCTCCTGATGCTTCTCGGTGTCGGCGAAGTTCCGGGCCTCGGTCTCGGAGTCGGCCTTCTCGAACGTCTCGTTGAAGAAGTTCCACTTGTTGGCGAACTGCTTGAGCTGCTGGATCAGGATGCCGTACTGACGGTTGTACGTCAGGCGGTTGGACATGAAGAAACCGAAGCGGTCGTGCTCGCGCTGGGTGTACAGGTGCGGCGCGTACTCGTTGTTCGGGTCCTTCTTGCGGAACGCGTGGCGCATCATGATCTGCGAGGCGTTGCAGGAGGTGGACGTGCCGTAGAAGAAGCAGTCCGGGATCGCGGTCAGGCCCATGAAGTCCCAGCCGTCCAGGGAGCGCATCTCGGGGGCCATGATGATGTTGTCGGTGACCTCGATGTAGGTCAACTCGTTCTTGTCGTTGCGCACGTACTTGGGATAGTACGGGCTGTTGGGATCGGTCACGTTGTACGAGGCCGAGTCGACCTTGATCACGTGCGTCCAGAACATCGCCCACGAGGTGGACTTGTTCCGGGACCAGTCGATGCGCATGAACTCGCGCTGGTACCAGGGGCGCTCCGTGGTCTCGCGGATGATGTTGGTCTCTTCACCCGTGGAGGCGTTGTAGTCCCGGATGATGTCGAAGTGCGAGATGCCCCACGCTCCGATGACCTCGCCCTTCCAGTCTTCGTGGCTGGAGGCCTCGGCGCCGGTGATGCGGTCATAGGCCAGGCGGGCCAGGATGGTGTCCTCCTGGATGTCCCACTTGATGATGGCGACGTCCATCGAGGTCTCACCGATGAAGGTCACCGTGGACGCGAAGCCCACGTCGACCACGGTGGGGGCGTAGTACCACTCCCCGGTGAAGTCGGTTTTGGCGAGCACGTGCGGCTGCACGTAGGAGCGCGGCGGGCGCTCCTCGGCGCAGCCCAGGGCCACCATGAACATGGCGATGAGCATTGTCGTGATGAGTTTGCGGTTGTGAAGCATCTTGACGTTACCTCCGATTCCTGGGTTACTTCATTACCTTGTTATAAAAACCGTCAACAGAATAACTGACGTTAAACATGATGGAACTGTAGTTGTTGCGATCGAAACTGAGGAAGGGTTGCTGGTACTCCTCGGTGTTGGGCTTCAACTGCGGCGTGAAGGTCGACAGCGAGAGGCCCAGGGTCAGGTAGTCGAGGACCTGATAGGTGGCCCCGGCCGAGAACATCTGGAAATCGCGGCGGCCGCGGGCGCCCGGATCGTAGCCGCGCACGTCGTTGGTCGTGGCGCACACGTCGATGACCTCGCCGCTGGGCGTGGTGTACAGGCAGTTGTCGAACGACTGGGAGCGCAGGGTCAGCAGGCCGTAACCCAGGGACAGGTTGAGTTTCTTCATCGGGGAGAAGTCCACCGAGAACATGTTCGTGAAGCCGAACTCGTTGGTGCGGCTGATGGACTCGTTCTCCATGGTATCGTATTCGATGCCGTTGACCGTGATCGGCTCGCTCATGTGCGCGATCGTCGAGGTCTTGTACTTATAAAAGTAGTAGGTGAACCCGAGGCTGTAGGACACGCTGAGGTCGCGCCCGGCGACCTTGAAGCCGCGGGAGAAGTTCAGGGTGGTGTCCCACTTGGTGTTCAGTCCCGCGTTCTGGGAGGTCAGGGACAGCGGGATCAGAAAGCCCATGGAGCCGGAGATGTCGATCTTGGCGCCCGGGATCGTGAAGATGCTGCCGTGGGCCAGCGTGAGGTTGATGTCGCTGTAGTCCAGGCGGCGCTGGGTGCCGTCCACGCGGCGATCCAGCTCCTCGGCCTCGGCCCGGCTCAGGAGGGAGTCGGAGACGCCGAGGTAGGAGAGGTTGTTGGTGTACAAATCCGTGTTGTTGAAATACTGGGAACGATAGCGGGGATCGTTACCCATGATTTCGTTGGAGAGGCTGAAGGAGGCCGACAGGGACAGGGGCTTGAGGTGCTTGTTCTCGGAGAACAGCATGCGCCCCAGTTTCCAGCCCGCGCGGATCGAGTACGAGGTCACCCAGTTGGCGTTCTCGGGCTCGACGTTGAGCACGTGGTTGCTGCCCAGCCCGAGGTTGAGTGAAAAACCCTGCCAGTGGGGCTTCTCGGATTTCTTCTCGCCGGCGTCCTCTTTCACCTCGACGGAGGTGTCGTTTTCGTCCACTTCGGGAATATCTTCCTCGGAAGCGGGTTTGGACCAGCCGGGTCGCGCGACGAGAAGCGTGAGGAAAAGCGGAATGATTACCTTGAGATTCTTCACGATCGGGCTCCTTTGAAAGGTACTCCACCGCGGGGAAGTACCCCGTTTGTGTAGGATAGTTCCAATGGGCAGTCAAGAATATTCCACCGGCCTTTTCCGGCGCCGGTGAAACTGTCCTTTCGAGTTGTGACCTGGCACACGGCAGTATGGTGGTGGTCCATAGCCTCGCCGGAAAACACGCGATGGACACAGGAAATTTTCGGGATCTCGGGATCTCGGTGGACGGCGGGTGGCGCCGGGTGACGCAGGTCACAGCGAACGAGTGTTTTTCCACCGCTCCTGCAATCCCGGCACCGCCGCGGGGACCGGGCCTCGGCGACCGGCGGCATGCGCGGGGTCGGAGGACGACGGCCCGACCGCTTTCCCCAGTTGTGGGCGGTCCGCCCCCTGTGGTATGCACCGGGGGCCTGCCGCCCGGCGGCAGGGTGGTGCCCATGGCGATCCGACCTCGTCTCCTTGACGTCCCGCTCCTCGGCAAGACCTTTCTGGTCAGTTATTTTATAGTATTTGCTCTTACCTTGTCGCTGGTCGTGCCGGACCGGTTCAACCCCTGGCCGTCCTTCGCCGCCTTCTGGGCCGGCGGACCGTCCGGGGGCGGCGCGGTCCCGGACGCGGCCGACGTGGTCGGCGAGATCGCCGCGGCCGAGCGGGCCCTGACGGTGCGTCCCACCACGACCACCGCCACCGGAGCCGCGGCGCCGGTCCCGCCCTGCCGGCGCGACCCCGCGACGCCGCTCACCTTCGGCCATCTCACGATCCCCTGCCTGCCCGGCGACCCCGACGGCGCCCACGCGCTGACGCGGTTCCGGGAACGCCTCGAGGCCACCCGTCAAGGCGATGGGCTCACGCGTATCAGTTACTTCGCCGACTCCATCGCCGCCGGAGACAAGATCACCTCCACGCTCCGCAAGCGCTTCCAACGCGCCTTCGGCGACGGCGGCCCGGGCTACGTCGCGCTCTATCCCCTGCGCTCCTGGCACTACCACACCCAGGTGGCCCTGCGGCTGTCGTCGGGCTGGGAGCCCCAGTGCCCCATCGGACATCCGTCCAAGGACAAGCGCTACGGCTTCGGCGGCATCGCCATCGAGCACCAGGGGAGGGGCAACACCGTGCGCCTCCTGTTACGGGCGGGCGGCGTCGCCGACGTGCTGCAGGTCCATTTCCTGCGGCACCCCGAGGGCGCCACCTTCGCGGTCACCGCCGACGGCCGCGAGCTGGGCCTCGTGGACACCCGCGGGCCGCGGAACCAGGAGGGGCACGCCCGCCTCAAGGCCGCGGCGCCGTTCCGGAGCGTCGAGCTCGAGAGCCGCACCGCCGGCCTGCTGCGCCTGGGCGCCGCCTTCCTCGAGCGGGACGCGGCGGGGGTGGTCGTGGACGGCGTGAGCCTCACCGGGGTGCGCTACGAGAACTGGGCGGCCTTCCCCGACGAGCACCTGCGCGCCGAGGTCGCCGCCCGCGCCCCTGATCTGGTGGCGTTCCAGTTGGGCCTCAACGAGAGCGACACCGGCGTCGAGGACGACTACCCCGAGGTGATCCGCGGCCTGTTCGCCCGCCTCAAGGCGGCGCGGCCGATGTCCTGCCTGGTCGTCGGTCCCACCGACAAGGTCGAAAAGAACCCCGGGGGCTACCGCACGCTGCCGGTCATCCGACGAATCGCCCGGCTCCAGCGACAGGCCGCCCTGGCCGCCGGCTGCGCCTGGTTCGACACCCACGCCGCCATGGGCGGCGAGGCCGCCATCGTGCGCTGGTACGAGCACCAGCCCCGCCTGGCCACCGGCGATCTGACCCACATCACGGTCGAGGGCGGCGAGCTGCTCGGCGACCTGATCTACCACGACCTGCTGCTGGCCCTGGGCGCGCGGTGACCGATGCTCTTCAACAGCGTCCCCTACCTCGTCTTCTTCCTGGTCGTGTTCTGGGCCTTCTGGGCCCTTCTGCGGCACCCGGGGGCCCAGCGGTGGTGGCTGCTGGCCGCCAGCCTGTTCTTCTACGGTTTCTGGAACCTCGTTTACCTGAGCCTGATCCTGGGCGTCACCGCCGTCACCTGGGTGTGCGCGTCCCGCACCCGCACCGATCCGGGGCGGCGGCGTCGCTGGCTGTGGCTGGGCGTGGGGTCCTCCCTGGCGGTGTTGGCGGTATTTAAATATACCTGGTTTTCCCTGTCCTCGATCGAGCTGGCGCTGGGCCTCTTCGACGCCGGGCTGCCCTTCTCCATCGCCTTCGCGAAGAAGATCGTGCTCCCCGTGGGCATCTCCTTTTATACGTTCCAGTCGCTGTCCTACCTCGTGGACGTGTACCGCGGCCACCTGGACCCCGAGCCCTCGCCGGTGCGCTACGCGCTCTACGTGTCGTTCTTCCCCCAGCTCGTGGCCGGGCCCATCGTGCGGGCGGTGGACTTCCTGCCCCAACTGGCCGTGCCCCGGCGCCTGGACGACGCCACGGCCGCCCGCGCCGTCTCGCTCATCGCGATCGGCCTCTTCAAGAAGATCGTCATCGCCGACTTCCTCGCGATCAACCTCGTGGACCGCGTGTTCGACACCCCCGAGATGATGTCCGCCCCCGAGACCTGGGCCGGCATCTACGGGTACACGCTGCAGATCTTCTGCGACTTCTCGGCCTACAGCGACATCGCCATCGGCAGCGCGCTGCTGCTGGGCTTCACCCTGCCCGAGAACTTCCGGGCGCCCTTTCTGGCGCAGAACCTGTCCGACTTCTGGCGCCGGTGGCACATCTCGCTGTCCACCTGGCTGCGGGACTACCTGTACATCCCGCTGGGGGGCAGCCGCGGTCCGGCCTGGCGCACCCAGGTCAACCTGGGGATCACCATGCTGCTGGGCGGCCTGTGGCACGGCCCCGCCTGGACCTTCGTGTTCTGGGGCTTTCTGCACGGCGCCGGGCTGATCGTCATGCGCGTGGCGGGCTGGCACCGGCCGGCGGCCTCGTGGCCCGCCCGGATCCTGCGCACGGCGATCACCTTCCACTTCGTCGTGTTCGCGTTCGTCTTCTTCCGCGCCGGCACCTTCGGGGGCGCCTGGAAGGTGCTCGTCCGGGCGTTCGAGGGCCCCGCCGGCTGGCTGAACCTGCCCTGGACGGTGATCCTGGTGCTGGCCGTCGGTTTCGGGCTCCACGGCTTCCCGCGGGCGTGGACCGAACGGGGCGTCGCCGGGTTCGCCCGCCTGTGGTCGCCGGTCCAGGCCGCCCTGCTCCTGGCCTTCGCCTACTTCCTGCAGCGGGTCGCCTCCACCGACGTCGTCCCGTTCATCTATTTCCAGTTTTAAATAATATATGCCCTTACCAACTCCTTGACAGGGCCTCGGGGAAATGGATACTGCCTGCGTTCATCTTCACCCCAAAGAGGTGGTCCCATGCGCGCGCTCCGTTTCATCTTCTTCTCCCTGATCCTGCTGGCCTTCCCCGCCTTCCTCGGGGCCACCGAGACCTCGGTCGTTGGCCTGCGCAAACAATCCCAGTTCGGGGACGTGCCCGGCGCCATGAAGAAGCGGGTGAACAAGAAGGACCTGGGCGCCACGGGGGCCACCGAGGCCGAGACCGCCGCCATCCTGGGTAAGTTCGCCGCCCTCGAGGCCGTGTTCGCCAAGCACCCGCTGGTGAACAAACCCATCGGCTACAACACCTACGTCGAGACCTACGCCCACCCGCCCATCGAGGGCTTCTCCATCGGCCCCAAGCTGCCGGCCCCGCTGTCGGGCTGGGTGCGGCTCACCGTGAAGGACTTCGGCGTGGGCGAGGGCGGCAAGATGGCCGAGTCGCAGATCGGCGCGCCGATCATGCTGCTCTACGTCAACTACATCCTGCCCGTGTTCGAGAGCCTGAGGATCTACCTCCACGGCCCCGGCTCGGACATGTTCTACGCGCCCAAGAAGCTCGGTGAAATCGGGGGCTTCACGATCTACAACGAGTTCGTGAGCACCTACTTCATCACGACCTCGAAGCAGCCTTTGTGGAAGCCGGTCACCCAGGAGGAGTGGATCCTCAACCTGATCGTGCGCATCGAGGCCCAGCGGGATCAGGAGCAGGGCGAGCTGGCCGGCAAGGACCTGGCCCCGACGGACATCGTGAACAACGGGAGGGAAGAACGGCGAAAGGCCTTCGAGCAGGCGTATCAGATGCTCCGGCAGCACAACCCGGCCGAGGCTGAGAAGGCGAAGCGGGAGTTCGAGCAGGAAGAAAAGAAGTATGCCGAGGAGGCCAAGGTCCATCCCGAACAGAACAGCGACGAATTGCGCGCGAAGATTAAAAAGAAATACGACGATCTGATCGCCCAACTCAAGGCCGAACTGGCGGCGATCCCGGCCAAGAAGCGCAAGGACCCGGCCTTCTACGTAGGCGAGCGCAAGAACCATCTCTCGGGCCTGGGCGCCCCGAACGAACTAAACCCGCGCGCGATCGTGCGCATCAATTACGACTATTTCAACGACGGAAAGCCACGCCAGGCGGTGCGCTGCCTGACCCTGCGCTACAACATCCACGGCGTGCGCGACCCCCGGAACACCGACTTCAAGAACACCCCCACCCTGGAGTCCGCCGTCATCTACGAGGTGCAGCAGTCCTTCGACTGGAAGGCCGTCCTGGCCGTGCTGGACAAGTAGATGAGGCGCCTCGGCAGATTTTCGGTCGCCGGTCCGGCGCTCGTGGCGCTGCTCGGCTGTGCGCTCCTCGCCTGCGCCCGCGAGCCCGTGCTGGACCGGCCGTTCGTCGACGACTTCGAGCGCGAGCGCCCGGGACCCCGGTGGTTCGACACCATCGGGCGCTACCTCATCGACCGGGGGACGCTGGCCATCTCGGGCGGTTACAATCACCCGCTGTGGCTCACGACGCCCCTGCCCGCCGAACTGGAGCTCACCCTCGACGCCCGCAGCCTGAGCCCGGACGGGGACCTCAAGATCGAGTTGTTCGGCGACGGCCGCAGCTTCGCGCTGAACCGGGGCCGCTACTGGGCCACCGGCTACGTGCTGTGCCAGGGCGGCTGGAACAACACCAAGACCTTCATCGCGCGGCGCGACGAGCACGACCGCCAACTGCTGCACTCCACCGCGTTCCCCGTGCGGCTGGAACAGTGGCACCGCTGGCGCATCACGACCTTCCTGGAGGACGGCCGCCTGGTCATCTCCTGGTGGATCGACGGCGTGCCCGCCCTGCGCCTGACCGACCCCGCCCCCCTCTACGGCGGAAAGAACCGGCACTTCGGCTTCTCGAACTGGAAGTCCGACGCCTTCTTCGACAACCTGCGCATCACTCCCCTGACCCCGGAGACGAGGGCCCGGGTGGCAGCAGAGTGGAAAAAAGATTTGCAAGATCCGACCAGGCGTCCGCCCAAAAGCAGTCCGGCCCCGACGCCGACCCCCACCCCGATCGACGAGCCGGCGATGGCCCCCGACCCCTCCGGCGGCACCCCGGAGTGACCCCGATCCCGCAACCGGCGAGCACCCCGCCGGCGGACAGCCGGTCCAGCTCCGCGCACACCTGGCGCAGCCGCGTCGGCGCCAGGCGCGCCCACGCCCGCCGCGCCCGCGCCCGACAGCCCGCCCGCGGACAGGTGACCGCCGCCACCCTCAGGGTGCGCGCCTCCCGCTCCCAGGCCGACCACCGGAGCCAGCGCCGGGCGGGGGACTCCGGGGTCGGTCTCGCGCACCCCGCCAGGCAGGCGGCCAGGACGATCCCGGGCAGGGAAAAACACAGGACGGCCCTTGACGCGGCCCAAACGGTCGTTACAAGTAGTCGCGTCTTCGTCCAGGAGGTATCCCATGAGTGAAAATATCGAGACCGCATCCCATCCTTCCTTCGCCGACCCCGAGACCCTGGTGATCGTGGGCTCCGGCCCCGCCGGACTCACCGCCGCCCTCTACGCGGGCCGCGCCGGACTCAATCCCCTGGTGATCGAGGGCCTCATGGCCGGCGGCCAGCTCATGGACACCACCGACGTGGAGAACTTCCCCGGCTACCCCAAGGGCATCCGCGGCCCCGAGCTCATCGAGGACCTGCGCGCCCAGGCCCTGCGGTTCTCGACGCGGATCGTCTCGGACGAGGTCATCCGCATGGAGCTCGCCGACGCGCCGAAGCGGCTCACCCTGGCCTCGGGGACCACCCTGCGCGCCCGCGCCGTCATTCTGGCCACCGGCGCCACCGCCCGCTACCTGGGCCTGCCCTCGGAGCAGCGGCTGCGGGGCTACGGCGTCTCGGCCTGCGCCGTCTGCGACGGCTTCTTCTACCGGGACCAGGACGTGGCCGTCATCGGCGGCGGAGACAGCGCGCTGGAGGACGCCCTCTTCCTCACGCACCACGCCCGCTCCATCACCGTGGTCCACCGGCGCGACAGCCTGCGAGCCTCGAAGATCATGCAGGAGCGCGCGCTGTCCAACCCGAAGATCACCTTCGCCTGGAACTCCCAGGTGGCCGAGGTCCTCGGCGACCCCGAGGCCTCCGGCGTCACCGGGCTGCGCCTGCGCGACGTCCACACGGACGCCGAGCGGGTGCTGCCCGTCACCGGCATGTTCGTCGCCGTCGGACACGACCCCAACACCCAGCTCATCCGCGACCAGATCGAACTGGACGCGGCCGGCTTCATCGTGACCCGCGGCCAGACCACCCAGACCAACCTCTCGGGCGTGTTCGCCGCGGGCGACGTCATGGACCCGCGCTACAAGCAGGCCATCACGGCCGCCGGCTCGGGCTGCAAGGCCGCCCTCGACGCCGAGCGCTGGCTCATGGAAACCGGCAGTTGACCTGAGAGGTCAACTGCTTGATGATCCTCACGGATCAACCGGCAGTTGACCTGAGGGCTCACCGCAGCTCCCAGTTCGCGGGGACGTCGCAGGCCGTCGGCGCGGCGCGACGCACGCTGAGTCCGGGCGCCTTCCCGGTGTCGATCCAGCCTCCGTAGCGGCTCACGAGATATCCGAACGCATCGAACAGGTACAGGGGCTCACCGCCGTTGCCCAGACCCGCGTTGGCCAGCGACGACGCGAGCACAAGCACGTCCCCCTCGGCCGGTGGCTCCCCGGCGAAGAAGGGATCGTGCCCCTTCCCCGCCACCCGCACCCGCGCCCCGGGCTCCAGCGTGAACGCCGGCAAGAGGTCCCCCGCCTTCTCGGGGTCGTCGGTGAGCTCCCAGCCCTCGAGCTCCACCGGCGCCCCGGACACGTTCTCGAGCTCGAGGAACTCCTGGGCGGGCTCGGGCCCCACCGGGTTCGGGTGCACGCGCACGATGGCCACCGGGTGGGCCTCGCCGGACACGGCCGGCACCGCGACGGGCTCCTCCGCGAGCACGGTGCCGTCGAGCCCGAGGACCCGCACCCGCGCCACCATGTCCGTGGCGCCGCGGACGCCCAGCTCCGCGCGGCCGAAGCGCACGAGGGTGGCCCCGCACACCGGCGCCCCGTCGGCCTCCAGCCACACCAGCCCCTCCCCGACCAGCGTGCCGCCCAGGTGCACGCACCCGGTGACCTCTTCGGGAGCCTCGGGCTCCCAGCGGGGCGGATACAGCCAGTCCAGTTCTCCCGTGCGAAAGCTGGCCAGGCGGCTCCAAGGCAGCAGGTACCGCCCGTCCGAGAGCCGCACGCGGCGCACGATCCGCAGTTCGTGGACGGTGTCGGGCGCGAGGGTCTCCGGGATCCACAGCGCCAGGCACGAGGCGCCCGGCGGCGCCCCGACGCAGGCTGCGGGCAGGGTGGTGGCCGCAAGCTCGAGCACCCGGCGATCCTCGGTCATCAGCACGAACGTGCCTGCAGCTTCACCCCCCGTCCCCGACAACCGGAGCGCGATGAAGGCCAGGTTCTGCGGCACCCGGGCGCCAGGCGTCGGCGCCAGTTGGGTGATCACCGCCTCCAGGTCGTCGGCCCGGGCCGTCTCGAACGGCACGGCGAACGCCGCGGCCCGGCCCTCCGGGTCCAGCAGGGGCAAACCCCGATCGTCGCGCACCTTCGGCGTGAGCACCAGATCGTACCGCCAGGAAGGCCGCAGCGCGCCCCAGCGGGGCCTCACCCGCCATCCGGCGGCGGCGGCCTCGACGACCAGCTCCTCGGTCTTTCGGCGCCGGCTGGCGGACAACTCCCCGCCGGTGGCGTCCGCCAGGAAGGTCGCGTCCACCGCCGACAGAAAGCAACGGCCCGCCGCGCACGGGACCGGACACGCGGGGTTGCAGGGTCCACCATCCTCCTGGGGTACCAGAAAGACCCCGGCGTCCTGGTCGGTCCGCACCGGCCGCGTGAACGTCAACTCCAGGGGCCGCTCGGCGGGGAGCGGCCAGCGGTCCGCCGAGGTGGCGGCCAGCCGCGGACAGTCGGACCAGTCGGGCGTCTCCCGGGGCGCCGCACAGCCCGCCATGAACAGCAGCAACAGGATCCGGACCTCGTGACGCATGTCCACACCTCCTCGGGCATGGCCCAAGCCAGAACCGTGCCAACCCCAAGGACCCCTTGAACACGTAAAAATCGTTGTTTTCACTGAATATTTATCAGTTGCACACAAACTTTACTTTTTATCGCTCACCGATTTCCGTCAGGTTCGCCCGACTCTGACCAGAGTGGGGGTCTTCCATCTCCCAATCGAAATCGAAATCCCAATCGAAATCGAAATCGAAATCGA
>CALKWH010000303.1 GCA_938004375.1 uncultured Pseudomonadota bacterium | reverse complement strand
CGAGATCGTATTCGGTGACTGGAGTTCAGACTTGTGCTCTTCCGATCTGAAGATCACGCCCAGGCTGTAGATGTCGCTGCGGAAGTCGCCGATGACGCCCTGGGCCTGCTCGGGGGCCATGTATTCCGGGGTGCCGGCGATGGTGTTCTCGGTCTTGATGCGGGCCAGGTGGGCCACGCCGAAGTCCAGGATCTTGACCTGGTCGTAGGTGTCCTCGTACTCCAGACGGTAGGGTCGCTGGGGGTCGTCCTGCAGGTGGACGAGCTGGCGCTTGCCCTGCTTCTTCACCAGGAAGATGTTCTCGGGCTTGAGATCCTGGTGGACGATGTGCTCGTCGTGGCAGGCCGCCAGGGCCGAGGCCACCTGGGTGAGGATGTTCACCGCGCGGTAGACGGGCAGGGGGGCGGCCTTGTCGACGAGGTCGACGAGCTCCTCGCCCTCCATGTACTCCATCACGAAGAACGGGATCGCGTCGTCGGTGTAGCCGAAGTCGGTGATCTGCACGATGTTCGGGTGCTGGATCTTCGCGGCCGCGCGGGCCTCGAACAGGAAGCGCTCCACGTACTCGCGGTAGTCCTTGAACTTGGGGTGAAGCACCTTCACGGCGAAGGCGCGGCCGATGAAGACGTGCTCGGCCTTGTAGACCTTGCCCATGCCGCCGCGGCCGAGGACGTCGAGGAGCAGGTAGGACCCCACCTTGGTGCCCATCCGCGGGTCCGGCGGGGCGACCAGTTCGACGCCGTCGAAGGGGCACAGTTCGCCGTCGGCGTGAAACAGTTTGCGACAGCGGGGGCAGAACAGCATGGGTCGGCTCCGGGAGACCCCACCATCTCACAGAAGCAGGCGGAAGGCCAGCGTCACGCTGTCGGGAGAGCCGGCGCGGGTGCCGGAGAGGATCCGCTTCCCGGGGACGCCCAGCTCCACGAGCTTCTTCGAGATCGCCAGAAAGCGCAGGTTGGCCAGCTCGTCGTCGGCCGCGGTCACCTGAACCACCACCGCGAGCTGGGCGTTGCGCAGCACCAGTTCGGCGAGGCGGCGGGACTCGCGCTCCCCGGTCGCGGTGAGGGTGGAGCCGCCCGGCGCGAACAGTCCGTCGGCGAGCGCCATGCCGTCGGCCACGGCCTCGCAGCCGGTGGCGTCTACCTTGACGCCGCTGCCGCTGGTGGGGCAGGCATCGGCGGCGCCCTTCACGCCATCGGCGTCGGGGTCGTCAGGGTCCACTGCCGGTCCGGCCGGGGTCTTGCGGGGTGAGGGATCACCGGCGACGGGCATCACCACCGGCGAGGGGCCGCCGGCGAAGTCGAAGCGCACCTCGACGCCGGCGCCGAACATCCACGGATCTGCGACGTCGTCCATCCAGATCTGCTGGACCAGGACGTAGACGCCGGCGCCCAGGGGACAGGTCTCGCAGCGCAGGTCGAGCTTGAGCTGGGTGGAGACCCAGGTGCTCCCCGCGTCCCGGGTCGGTGCGAGGGTGAACGCGGGACCGAAGGCCACGCCGGCCTCCCAGGACTGGGAGAGGAAGGGGAACGGTTTCGCCACCCCCGCGAGCAGGACGAGGTCGCCGACGAAGGCCGTCCCCGGGAACAGGGCCAGGCCCAGACCGGCGGCGACCCGCACGTTCAGGTCCGGCAAGAGGCCGGACAGGGCGAGTTCCCCCGCGCCGCGCAGGGCCACCGCAGTGGTGGACACCCCCTCGGCCACCCGGTCGTTGAGGTTCAGGAGCACGCCCCCGCCCCCGGTCGCGGACAGGCGGGGCTCCCGGGCATCCACGGGGAGGGACGCGCCGAGCAGGCACAGACAGCAGATCGCGGCGGAGAGTCTCATGGGTTCACTTCTTCTTGTTGGCCTTGCGGGCACGTCGGGCGTCCTTGCGCTTCTTCTTGAGCTTGTCCTTCTCGGCCGACGTCAACTGCGGACGCTTCTTGACCGGACCGCCGGGGCCCATGCCCATGGGATCCTCGCCCGGACCTGGGCCGCCCATGCCGCCCATGCCGGTGAAGCTCATCAGTTCGTCCATGTCGAGCTCCTTCATGGCCTTGAGCTGGGAGAGCTGCTTGAAGCCCGGGATCTTGCTGAGCAGGCCCTTGTTCTGGCCCATGGCGCCCATGATCTGGCGCATGGTGACGAACCGGACCAGCAGCTGGCGGACGTCCTCGTCCTGCCGGCCGCACCCGCGGGCGACGCGCTTCACGCGGCGCTCGTCGAAGGTGATGGGGATCTTCTTGGCCTGCTTCATCTTCATCCGGTTGAACCAGTCGCCCGGCAGTTGGAAGAACAGGTCCGGCTTCTTGCGCTCGGAGAGGGTCATGGAATGGATGATCGCCTCGATGCGCACGAGCTCCCGGTCATCGAGGACCACGTCCTTGGGCAGGCCGTCGGGGAAGAACGGCAGCTTCTCGATCATGTCCTTGAGCGAGCCCATCTTCTGGATCATGCGGATCTGCTCGAGGAAGTCCGCCATGTCGAACTTGCCCGCGAGCATGCGCTCGGCGTCCTCCTCGGCCTTCTCGGCGTCGACGACGGACTCGAAGTCCTTGACCAGGCCGACCACGTCGCCCATGCCCAGGATGCGCTGGGCCATGCCCTCGGGACGAAACACCTCGAGCTTGTCCAGGCTCTCGCCGATGCCCAGGAACTTGATGGGCTTGCCGGTGACGGTCTTGACCGAGAGCGCGGAGCCGCCGCGGGCGTCGCCGTCGAGCTTGGTGAGGATCGAGCCCGTGATGGTGAGGCGCTCATCGAAGGCCTTGGCCGTCTTCACGGCGTCCTGTCCGATCATGGAGTCGAGCACGAGGAAGATGTTGCCCGGGTTCACCCGGCGCTTGATCTCGGCGAGCTCCTCCATGAGGACCTCGTCGATGGCGAGCCGGCCGGCGGTGTCCAGCAGCACGGTGTCGCGGCCGTTCATCTTGGCGTGGAGGATCGCGCGTTCGCAGATGCCCGGCGGATCCTTGACGCCCTCCTCGGCGTACACGGGGTAGCCCAGGCGGGACCCCAGGACCTTCAACTGCTCCACCGCGGCGGGGCGGTAGACGTCGGCGGCCACCATCATCGGCTTACGGTGGTAGCTCTTCTCCAGGTAGCGGGCCAGCTTGGCGCAGGTGGTGGTCTTGCCCGAGCCCTGCAGGCCGACCATCATGACCACGGTCAGTCCCTTCTTGGGCATCTCGAGCTGGGCGTCCACCGGACCCATCAGTTGCACGAGCTCGTCGTAGCAGGCCTTGATGAAGTGCTCCCCGGGGCTGATCTTCATCTTCTGTCCGGCCTTTCCGGCCTTGAGTTGCATGACCTGGCCGGCGAGCCGCTCCTTGACCTTGCCCAGGAAGTCCTTGGCGACCTTGAAGTCCACGTCGGCCTCGAGCAGGGCCATGCGCACGTCGCGCAGCGCCTCGGCGATGTTTTCGTCGTTGATCTCGGCGACGCCCATCAACTTGTGACGGGCCGCGCGGAATCCGTTGGTCAGGGTGTCGAGCATGGGTCCAAATCTCCGTTGGCTACAACTGATGTTCGATAAAGTACAGGATCAGGTATTCTTCCGCGATGCGCTTGGGCCCGGCCGCGCCGGTCACACGCCGGCTGCGCGCCTCCTGGATCCGCTTCTTGAAGAAACGGTAAATCCCCAGGGAGCGCTCCTGCAGGCTGTCCTCGGCGCCCCGCGGCAACCCGGTCGCATCTAAGTCCAGACCCGCCGTGGATGCAAGCCCGAACCGCTCCCGTTCCAGCGTTTTTTCTCGCAATTCCTCGTAGGTGGTGCCGAACAGGAACTCCGAGAAGGCTTCGGAGATCTCGGTCTCCTCGAAGTTCTCGGCGAAGAACTCGACGAAGTGCTCCGTGGCCCCCAGGCTGAGCATGGAGGTGATCTCGGAGATGCCCATGAGGGTGCCGATGGTGACCCGGACCCGGCGGCGGGCTTCCCAGATTCCCTCGAGCAGCGGGGCGAAGTTGCGCATGGCCTGGATGGCGGCCTCCTCCCAGAGGGTGAGCAGGAAGCGGGCTGCGGCGCGCCGGTGCTTCTCGGCCACCCGCGGGCTGGAGACGACCGACGCGAGCAGCTCCGCGGTCATGCGGTTGTAGATGCGGTGGCACAGACAGCGCTCCAGGCCGGCCAGGAGCTCGGTCCGATCCGCCGGGTCGGGGATCCGGCCCTCGACGGCCGCCGCCAGGTAGCCCCAGAAACTGATCTCGAGGTCGATCAGGGCCTTGCCGATGATCGTGCGACCGGGCAGGCGCAGGTCGAAGTCGCTCAGGTGGGCGACCCCCAGGATGTCGATGTCGGTGTCCAGGGGATCCCCGCCGGCCAGGCGCACCCGGTCCACCTCGGGCATCTCGAGGACCAGGGCGTGGAAGCGCTGGATCCGGTTCCACTTCAGGCAGATGCGGGAGACCAGGGCGTCCTGGCCCGGCACCCGGGCCAGCAGGTCCACGACGTCGAGGATCAGGGCGAACTCGTCGGGCGTGAAGGAACCCACGTTGGGGCGTTTCTCGGAGACGGCCGGGGAGGGGGGCATGCGGCCTGCGGTCGGAGCGGTCCGACGGGATCCTAGTGGTTGAAGCGGGCGCCGATGCCGAACTGCAGGTACTGGTCCGCGGCGCTGTCGGCGGTGCGGGCCCCCTTGTCATTGAACGAGAAGGCGTAGCGCGTGAAGTCGAAGGTCGCCACGAGCTCGAGGTTGGGGGTGAGCTTGTAGCCGAACAGGAAGCGGAGGCCCAGGCCATACAGGCTGGACTCACCGTAGTACTCACCCTCGGCGAGGTCGCCGGCCGCCAGCGGCAGATAGAAGGACGCCCCCGCCTCGACCACCGCGATGCTGGCCAGGTTCAGGCGGACGTCGACGCCCAGGTCGATGGAGGAGTAGGAGACCGACGGGACGTCCAGGACGTCCTTCTTGGCGAAGCTCCAGGTGCGCATGGCGTAGCCCAGGCGCGGCGTGAGGTGGATGTTCTCGCCCACCGGGTGGCGGTACAGCAGGGCGAAGTTGAGATCCATGACCGTGGTGCCGACCTTGTTGTCCTTGTCGTTGGCCGGGTAGCTCTCGAAGGCGGGCAGGAACAGGCCGGACAGGTTCAGGCCGAAGCGGGCGCCCAGGCTCTCGGGGCTGGACAGCGCCAGCGGATACAGGGCGACCTTGATCGCGGGGGCCAGGCTGGGAGACGAGGTCTTGTAATACGGCTCGGTGGTGGGCTGAAAGTCCAGGTTGCGCTGCAAAAAGCCCAGCATCAGGCCGGCCTGGATGGCGGGGACCTGGTTGGGGACGATGGCTCTGGGGGGCTTGATCACCTTGTTCTTGTCGGCGTCCAGGGGCTCGACCTTTTCGACCTTCTCATCGACCTGGGGGACGACCGGTGCATCGTCCTTGGGCTCCTCGGGGGGCGTGTATTCCTTCATCTCCTCGATGTCCATCAGGACCAGGGCGGCCATCTCCTCGATTTGTTTCTGGGAGGGCTTGCCCTTGAACGTGTACTCCTTGGCGGGCAGGGGTTCGCCGCTCTCCCAGGAGTAGATCTTGGTCTTGAACACGAAGGATCCCTTGACCTTGTTGAGCTCGGCGCCGACGAAGGCGGTGATGGAGAACTGCTTGGAAATCTTCTTCACGGTGTCCGGCGAGAGGTCACGGAAGTCGATCTCGTCGCCCTCGGCTTCTTTCAGGTCCTTTTTCAGCACGTACTCATAGTTGTTCTTGAGCAGGTCCTGAATGAAACCGCGGATGGTCTTGCCGTGATCCTTGGCGGCGTCCGCGTCGAACGGGAGCAGGACCACGCGCTTCTTGGCCAGCGCGTTCGAGGGCTGGAGCGAGAGCGTCGTGAGCGCGGCGGCGAGGAGAACGAACATGATGGAAGACGGTTTCTGCATGGGATTACCTTCCTTTACGCCTCAAATCCGTCCTGCATCTTATATGATGCCCGGGGCCAGTTCAAGCTGACTTTGCCTTCTGCAGACTATTTTCGGGCCGCAATCAGGCGGGCCGGTCGGCTTTTAAGTATGTCAGGCGGGGGAGAGAATCTCCGGGCGCTAGCCCTTGAAGTTCTTCACGAGGTCGTCGATCACAGCGGGGTCGGCCAGGGTGGAGGTGTCCCCGAGGTTGCCGAAGTCCTTCACCGCGATCTTCTTCAGGATGCGGCGCATGATCTTGCCGGAGCGGGTCTTGGGCAGGCCGTCGGCGTACTGGATGTGGTCCGGGGTCGCGATGGGGCCGATCTCCTTGCGGACGTGGGCGACGAGCGTCTTGATGAGGGCGTCGGTCTTCTCCACGCCCTTGTTCAGGGTGACGAACGCGTAGATGCCCTGGCCCTTGATCTCATGGGGGAAGCCCACGACGGCGGCCTCGGCCACGGACTCGTGGGAGACCAGCGCGCTCTCGACCTCGGCGGTGCCCATGCGGTGGCCGGAGACGTTGATGACGTCGTCCACGCGGCCGGTGATCCAGTAGTAGCCGTCGGCGTCGCGGCGGGCGCCGTCACCGGTGAAGTAGCGGCCGGGGAACGAGGAGAAGTACGTCTCGATGAAGCGGTTGTGGTTCTTGTAGACCGAGCGGGTGATGCCCGGCCACGGGAACTTGATGCACAGGTTGCCCTCGTTGACGCCGTCGAGCTCCTTGCCCGCGTCGTCGACCAGGATCGGCTGCACGCCGAAGAACGGACGGGTCGCGGAGCCCGGCTTGATCTTCGTGGCGCCCGGCAGCGGCGTGATCATGATGCCGCCGGTCTCGGTCTGCCACCAGGTGTCCACGATGGTGCAGCGGCCGCCGCCGACCTCGTTGAAGTACCACATCCAGGCCTCGGGGTTGATGGGCTCGCCCACCGTGCCCAGCACGCGCAGGGAGGTCAGGTTGTGCTTGCGCACCGGCTCGGGGCCTTCCTTGGCGATGGCGCGGATGGCGGTCGGCGCGGTGTAGAAGATGTTGACCTTGTGGCGCTCGACGATGTCCCAGAAGCGGTCCACGTCGGGATAGTTGGGCACGCCCTCGAACATGATCGAGGTCGCGGCGTTGGCCAGCGGCCCGTAGACGATGTAGGAGTGGCCGGTGACCCAGCCGATGTCGGCGGTGCACCAGTAGATGTCCTCGGGCTTGTAATCGAAGACATACTTGTGGGTGACCGCGGCCTGGAGCAGGTAGCCGCCCGTGGTGTGCATGACGCCCTTGGGCTTGCCGGTGGAGCCGGAGGTGTACAGGATGAACAGGGGATCCTCGGCGTCCATGACCTCGTACGGGCACACGGGGCGGGTGCACTGCATCTCGTCGTGCCACCACACGTCGCGCTCGGCGTTCCACTTCACTTCCATGTTGTTGCGGCGCACGACGATCACGCGCTCCACCGGGGTGTCCGAGGCGGAGATGGCGGCGTCGGCGGCTTCCTTCAGGGGCACGGGCTTCTTGCCGCGGAAGGTGCCGTCGGCGGTGACGAGGACCTTGGCGCCGGCGTCGTTGATGCGGTCACGCAGGGCGTCGGAGGAGAAGCCGCCGAACACGATGGAGTGGATCGCGCCGATGCGGGTGCAGGCGAGCATGGTGATGGCCAGCTCGGGGATCATGGGGAGATAGATCGCCACGCGATCACCCTTCTTCACGCCGTGGCGCTTGAGCACGTTCGCGGCGCGGCAGACCTCGAGGTACAGGTCGCGGTACGTGTACTTCTTGATCTCGGAGGGGTCGTTGCCTTCCCAGAGGATGGCGATCTTGTCGGCGTTGCCGTCGATCAGGTGGCGGTCCAGGCAGTTGGCGGAGACGTTGAGCTTGCCGCCGCGGAACCACTCGATGTGGCCCTTGGTGAAGTCCCAGTCCAGGACCTTGTTCCACTTCTTGTCCCAGGTCAGGAACTCCTCGGCCCGCTTGGCCCAGAAACCTTCGGGATCCTTCACGGACTCGTCGTACATCGCGAGGTACTTGTCGTTGTCGATGTAGGCGGTCTTCTTCAGATTCTCGGGGATATCGAAAATTCTCTGTTCAAATTGGACTTCCGGCATGTGTTACTCCTTATTTCTGGAAACGTTGGGGTTGCACTGATTCACCATGAACCAATTTGGCCGCCTGATCTCTAGTGTTGTTGCCCGCGCTTGGCAACAGTTCCCCGCAATTTTTCCGGCGGGCGGAGCGGGCATATATTAAACAAATCAAAAAAACATTGATATTTCAAACGATCCCGGCTGTGAATTTGTCAATGGAGTGGGCGATTGCCACTTAAAAGCGACTGCCGAAGTGGATCATTCCCGCGGTCAATTTTCACCAGTTGTGAAATTCCTGAATGTTTTTCGATACTTCTTGGACGGCCGCTCGGATTCGTGTTTTTTCTAACGAATAACCCGCTTTTTCGACGGCCTCTCGCGCGTTCATTTTGTTCGGATTTCAGCTGGACAGGGGTTTCTCCCCGAGTGTATGAATTCCGACGGAAAGGAGAGCTGATCTGATGGATATTCGCACAGACGTCGTGGCCCGGTTCGTGAAATACGTGCAGGTGGACACCCAGAGTCAGGAACCGGAGCATCCTCAGGGTCCGCACCCGTATCCGAGTACGGAGAAACAAAAGGATCTGGGATACATGCTGGTGCAGGATCTCAATGAAATCGGCCTCGAGAACGTCGAGATCGACCAGTGGGGCTATGTGACCGCCACGCTGCCCTCGAACGTGGCCCACGAGGTGCCGGCGATCGGCTTGATCGCCCACATGGACACCAGCCCGGCCGCCTCCGGCAAGGACGTGAAGCCGCTGTTCCACGAGAACTACGACGGCGGCGTGATCCATTACCCCGACGCCCCCTGGCAGGTGCTCGACCCGGCCGACTGCCCCGAGTTGAAGAACCAGGTCGGCAACACGATCATCACGTCCTCGGGCACCACCCTGCTGGGCGCGGACAACAAGGCCGGCGTGTCCGAGATCATGTCCGCGGTGCGGTTCCTCAAGGAGAACCCGCAGATCCAGCACGGGCCGATCCGCGTCGGGTTCACCTGCGACGAGGAGATCGGCGCCGGCGTCGACCACTTCGACATCGAAAAGTTCGGCGCGAAGTACGCCTACACGGTCGACGGCGAGACCGTCGGCATCATCGAGAACGAGACCTTCAGCGCCGACTCCGCCGAGCTCGAGGTCAAGGGCGTCGAGATCCATCCGGGCTTCGCCAAGGACCGCCTGGTCAACGCGGCCCTGATCGCCGCGCACTTCATCACCCGGCTGCCCCGCGAGAGCGCCCCCGAGACCACCGAGGGCCGCCAGGGCTACCTGCACGCCTACACCATCAAGGGCGGCGTGGATCGCACCGTCGTGAAGATGCTGGTGCGCGACTTCGACGACGAGGGGCTGGTCCGCTTCGAGAACCTGCTGCGCTCCATCGTAGACGACCTGCGCCGCGAGTTCCCCAAGGCCGAGCTCAACCTCACGGTCAACGAGCAGTACCGCAACATGCGCAAGTACATCGAAGGCCATCCCCGGGTCATCGAGGCCGCCATGGAGGCCGTGAAGGCCGCCGGCCGCGAGCCGCGCCTGGGCGTGATCCGCGGCGGCACCGACGGCTCCCGCCTGTCCGCCATGGGGCTGCCCACGCCCAACATCTTCACGGGCGGGCACAACTTCCACAGCACCCGCGAGTGGGTGAGCGCCGAGGACATGGTGTTCACCGTGAAGACCCTCGTCGAGCTCGCGCGCATCTGGGCGCTGCCGCACTAGGCGCCCCCAGGGGCCGTGCCCCCGCCGTTTCGCGAGGCCCGCGCCCGTGCACCCCTTCCTCTTCTCCGATCTCCTGGGCGCCGTCCTGGCCGTCTCCCTCGGACTGTCCGTCCTCCTGCGCGAGCGCAACCGGCTCGTGCCGCGGTGGTTCTTCCTGTTCACCGCCGGCGTGGGCGCCCTCTTCGCGCTGGCCGCGCTGCGCCCCACCCCGGGGGCTTTCCCGGAGCCGGCGCGCGTGGCCCTGTCGGTGGCCACCGGGTGGCTGGGGATCCGCTTCTTCTTCCTGCTGATGCACGGCCAGCGCCGGTTCCCCCACTGGAAGGGGCCGCTGGTCGCGACCGTGCTGCAGGTCTCGCTGGCCGGACTCCACGCCGCCGGGGTCTTCGGGCGGGCGGACCCCTGGCAGGTGAGGCTGGTCGAAGGGCTCTTCCTGGCGTACGGCACCGGCTGGGTGATCGCCGACATGCTCCAACTGGCGCGCCGCACCACCCATCGCGCCGCCCTGGGGCGCATCCAGATCCTGCTGGCGGCGACCGTGCTTCTGGCCGCCGCCCTCCCGGCCACCCGCTCCTGGCAGGCCGACAGCCCGGTGTGGCACGCCGCCGGCAACGCGGCCGTGCTGCTGTACCTGTATTTCCTCAGCCAGACGATCATGCACCAGCGCCTGCTGGACCTCGACGAGATGCTCACCCGCCTGGCGGTGCTCGCCGGGCTCGTCACCGGCATCGCCGCGATCTACCTGGGGATGCTCTCGTGGATCCCCCAGACCGATCGCGAGCTCTTCCGGATCAACGTGGTGGGCGCCTCGGTGATCGTCGTGCTGCTGCTCGACCCCCTCTCACAGTTTGCCGAGCGGTGGCTCTTCCGCACCCTGTTCTACCGACGCAAGGAGCTCGAGCGGCGGCTGCGGGAAACCTCGCGGCGGCTGGACGTGCTGCCGGCCTCGGGGCACGCGGCCGCCGACCTGGTGCTCGAGGGCCTCATGGAGAGCCGGCGCGTGGCCGCCGCCTGCCTGTACGTGCTCTCGCCGGGGCGGTCGGAGTTCGTCCGCCTGGGCGCCCTGGGACGGGATTTCCCGCTGTTCTCGCCGCCCGGCGCGTGGGCGGGCCTGTGGGAGCGTCTGCAGGTCGAGGATCTGGTCACCCGGGAGGACGTCGAGCTGGAGCTCGAGCGGCTCTCGCGCGGCTGGCTCGCCCCGCGGCCCTCCTTCGAGGCGCAGGCGGTGCTGCGGGCGCTGGACGAGCTGGCCGCCGACGCCTGCTTCCCGGTCCACGCCCACGACCGGCTCACCGGCTTTCTGGCCGTGGGCGACCCCGCCCGCAAGAACCCGTACGCCAAGAGCGAGCTCGCCGAATTCCAGCGCCTGGCGCAGAAGCTGGGCGCCGTGTTCACCAGCCTGGACCGCCAGAGCCAGATGCGCCGCCAGGAGCACCTGGCCGCCCTGGGCCAGCTCGCCGCCGGCCTCGCCCACGAGATCCGCAACCCCCTGGGGGCGATCTGGGGCGCCGTGCAGGTGCTCGAGAGCCCCGAGGCCCGGGATCTGACCGAGGACGAGCGCGCGGACTTCTTCCGCATCGTGGCCCAGGAGGTGCACCGCATGAACCGCGTGGTGCTCGACTTCCTCGAGTACGCGCGGCCGGCGGTGGAGCGCGCCGAGCCCATGGAGCTCGGCGAGACCTGCGCCCGGATGCTGCCGCTGCTCCAGGGCGCCGCGGCCCCGGTGGGCGTGACGCTGGAGCGGCCCGGGGAGCCCCTGGTGGTCCACATGGATCAGGACAAATTGCGCCAGATCCTGCTCAACCTCGTGCTCAACGCCAAGGACGCCCTCGAGGCGGCCGGTCTGCCCGGGGACGCGCCGGAGCCCCCGAAGATCTCGCTTCGGGCGGCCTGTCGCGGCGACGAGGTCCTGCTGGAGGTGGTCGACGAGGGCGGCGGGATCCCGCCCGAGGCGCTGGCCCGTGTGTTCGAGCCCTTCTTCACCACCAAGGAGAAGGGCACCGGCCTGGGGTTGCCGATCTGCGCCCGCCTCATGGAGGCCTCGGGCGGCCGGCTCGAGCTGGCCTCGGAGGGGGGGCGCACCACGGCCACCCTGCGCTGGCCTGCTGCTCCGGCTTGACACGAGGAGACGGGGCGGCTAGGTTGCCTCGACTCATTGGAGGAGACGCATGCTGAACCGAATCATCCCGATCATCCTGGCCCTCACCCTCTTTTCCGCCTGCAAGTCCGACGGCATGAAGCCCGTGAAGGCTCCCGACGAGCCCGGCGCCGGCGGCGCCATGAAGTCGGCGGACGGGACTCCGGCGGCCGGCGCCCCCGCGGACGGGGGGTCCGGCCTCGCGGCCCCCGACTTCACGGTCCCCGCCCTCGACGGCGGCACGTGCACCCTCTCGGCCCACAAGGGGAAGCCCGTGCTTCTCGAGTTCTGGAGCATGGGCTGCGGCTACTGCCGCAAGATGATCCCCGAGCTCCCGAAGATCGCCGACGCGCTGCCGGGGCTGGCCATCGTGTCCGTGCACGCGGGACCGGTGGCCCAGCCCGAGCAGATCAAGGCGCAGTTCCCCGAGAAGAAGTTCCCCGTCTGCCTCGACGACGGCTCCGCCCGCAAAGCGTATCAGAACGTCCCGCCGCCTTTCCGCCCCGGTGGCATCCCCCATTTCATCCTCATCGACGCCCAGGGCCAGATGGTCAAGACCGTGGTCGGCTACCGCGAGGCCACGGCCATGATCGCCGAGATCAAGGCCAGCGGGATCCTTCAATAGGGAGTGCGGTCGCTCTACAGGGGGCTAACCTGTCTGGAACGATGCAATCAAGCCCCGGGTAGGTCCCCTACCCGGGGAAACAAGACGCATCCGAAACATGCTAGACGGGTAGGTCCCCTACCCGGGGAAACAAGACGCATCCGAATTATGCCAGATTTTCCGGGTTGAGGCCCTCGAGCTCGGGGAGCACGAAGCGGCCGTCCTGGCGGATCAGCACGTCGTCGAACCAGATCTCGCCGCCGCCCCACGCGGGGGTCTGGATCAGCACCAGATCCCAGTGGATGGCCGAGCGGTTGCCGTTGTCGGCGATGGTGTAGGCCTGCCCCGGCGTGAAGTGGAACGACCCCATGATCTTCTCGTCGAAGAGCGTGTCCTTCATCGGTTTGGTGACGAACGGGTTCACCCCCAGGGCGAACTCGCCCACGTAGCGGGCGCCCTCGTCGGTGTCGAGCAACTGGTTGATCTTCTCCGTGTTGTTGGCAGTGGCCGCGACGATCTTCCCTTGCTCGAAGGTGAACGAGACGTTCTCGTAGGTGAAGCCCTGGTACACCGAAGGCGTGTTGTAGGTGATCGTGCCGTTCACGGAGTCCCGCACCGGGGCCGTGTAGACCTCGCCGTCGGGGATGTTGCGCAGCCCGCAGCACTTGATCGCCGGGATGCCCTTGATTGAAAACTTCAGGTCGGTGCCGGGGGCGACCAGGCGCACGCGGTCGGTGCGCTCCATGAGGGCCACCAGCGGGTCCATGGCCAGGGACATCTTGCCGTAGTCCAGGCAGCACACATTGAAGTAAAAGTCCTCGAAGGCCTCCAGCGAGGTGTTGGCGAGCTGGGCCATGGAGTGGTTGGGCCAGCGCAGCACGAGCCATTTGGTGTGGTTCACGCGCTGCTCGGCGTGGACGGGGTGGAACCAGAGCTCCTGGTACCAGGCGAGCTTCTCGGGGGGCACGTCGGCGAGCTCGCTGGCGTTCTCGGGACCCCGGATGGCGACGTAGGCGTCCATCTCCTTCATGCGCTCCATTTCATATCGGGCGGTGCGCTCGAGCTGGTCCCGGGTGGCGCCCAGCAGGAGCTCGCGCAGCACGGCGCTGTCCTTGATGGTGACGAATGGCTCGGCGCCCACGGCATGGGCCTCCTTGACGAGCGCGCGGGCGAGCGCCCGGGCGCCCTCGCCGGTGGCCTCGATGAGGATCCGCTCGCCGGCCGCGAGGCGGGTGGAATATCGGATGCAGTTCTTCGCGAGGGTGGTGATGCGATGGTCCATCGGTCGCCTTTCCGCCGCGCCCGTCGTGGGCGCCGCGGGACGGACTGTAGCGGGAAAACGGCCGAGGGACAAGCCCGGTTCCCGGATGGAATGTACGCCCGCGTCGCAGGCGGGCCAGTATGTCGGTTTTTTGTGGAGTGCGGTCACTTGGGACCGCAAATTTTTCCCCGCCGGGCGACCGGTCACCGGTCGCACCGCGGGTCTTCCCTTTCCCATATGGACTGCGGTGACTTGGCACCGCGGGTCTTCCCCGCCGGGACCGGTCATCGGTCGCACCGCGGGGTTCTTCACTTCTTCTTCTTCTTCTTCCTGCTTCGTGCTCACCGGTCGTGGCCAAAACGCCACGACCGGTCGGTCTCCGACGGCTTCTCGTTTCTTTTTGTTATTGTGTTCTCGCCGAGCGGCGGGTGTAACTATTTGTTTTTATTCTATCTTTACTTTCCGGGAGCGCAGCTCCCGGACCCTCAGGTCAGGGGGACGCCGGCCCGGCCACGAGTTCATCTTCCATGCGCTGCTTGGGACGGCCGAGGCCGGAAATCCCCCCGACCGGTCCAACGGTCGCCCGACACCCCCCTGCTTTGCGGCTGAGGTGAACTCGTACTCATCGTCGAAACAAGGAGTGCGCAAGCTCTGCTTGCACGTTGTTTGGAGTGCGGCAAATCGGCGCCGCGGGTCTTCCCCGCCGGGCGACCGGTCACCGGTCGCACCGCCTCTTCTGCTTCTCCAGGCGGCCCGTTCCCTGCGCCCGTCCTCGTTCACGCCCTCTATCCATTGCCCCAACACATAGGCGCGTCGAAGCACGCGCCGGATCATCCGAACCTGCCGTCAGGCAGCCATTTGAGGGCACGAAGTTCCCGGAACGTCTCTCCAGATTCTTCGCCCTCGTTCACGCCTGCCGCCGGTGCCGTGCGCCCGCCCGGGTTCTCGCCCTCTTTCCTCTTCGAGTACAGAGAGGTCTTTCCTCTTCACCAGGAATGCACCGACGCCCTTTGGGGTCGGCGCATTCCTTCGCTGGTCTGTTCGCCTGCGTCGCAGGCGCGCCCGTTGGCCCGCGTCGCGGGCCGGTCGGTGGTGCATTCCGGGGTCGGCACGACGTGCGTTCAACCGATTCGCTTCCATGAATCGCCCGGCGGGCGATTCCACGGTCACGGTCGCCCGTCACCGACATCGTCTCCCCGGGTAGGGGACCTACCCGGCTAGCATGTTACATAAAAAAGCTAACTGTAAACTGCCGGGGTGCGGAGCAACCCCGCGGCCTACGGGGGGACCACATACGCTACTTCGTCGTGAAGTTGAGCAGGCCGCCGGCGAGGAGGATCTGGCGCTGGCGCTCGGAGAGCTTGTACTCGCACTTCACCGGGCCCACGCCGGCGATCTCGAGGACCACGGGCTCGCCGGCCTCGATGGACTTGCGGATCGCGGGGGCGGACACGGCGGCGCCCTGGGGCACGCGATCGTAGTCGGCGGCGTCCGCGAACAACAGCGGCAGGATGCCGAAGTTGACGAGGTTGGCGGCGTGGATGCGCTCGAAGGACTTGGCGACCACGGCCTTGACGCCCAGGTACATCGGGCACATGGCGGCGTGCTCGCGGGAGCTGCCCTGGCCGTAGGACTCGCCGGCGAAGATGAGGTTGCTCAGGCCCTTGCCCTTGTTCTCCAGGCAGCGCTTCGAGAAGGTCCCGTCCACGTTCTCGAACACGTACTGCGCGTACTTGGGCACGTTGGAGCGGTACTTCAGGCGGGCGCCGGCGGGCATGATGTGATCGGTGGTGATCTTGTCGCCGACCTTGATCGTGACCTCGGCGGTGAGGCCGTCGGCCATGGCGGTGTTGGCGGGGGGATCGCCGATGTTCGGGCCGCGGAAGATATTCGTGTTGCGGGCCTCGTCGCTCGGGAAGATGAACATGGAGTCGTCGATGGTGAAGGCCTCGGGCTCGGTCACCGCGGGCAGCGCGACGCCGGCCTTGCGCGGGTCGGTGAACTCGCCGGTGAGGGCGGCGATGGCGGCGACCTCGGGGCTGACCAGGTAGACCTGGGCGTCGGCCGTGCCGCTGCGGGCCTCGAAGTTGCGGTTGGAGGTGCGCAGGCTGACGCCTGCGCTCTTGGGGCTGAAGTGGTTGCCGATGCAGAAGCCGCAGGCGTTCTCGAGGAGGCGCACACCGGAGGCGAGCAGATCGGCGAGGGCGCCCTCGTCGGCGAGCATCTGGAGCACCTGGCGCGAGCCCGGGGCGATGCCCAGGCTCACGTCGGGGTGCACCTTGCGGCCCTTGAGGATGGCGGCCACGGTGCGCAGGTCCTTGAGTGACGAGTTGGTGCACGAGCCGATGCAGACCTGGTCCACCTTCATGCCGGCGAGCTCGGAGATCGGCTTGATGTTGCCCGGGCTGTGGGGGCAGGCCGCCAGCGGCTCGATCGCGCCCAGATCCACGTCGATGACGCGGTCGTAGGAGGCACCCTCGTCGGCCACCAGCAGCGTCCAGTCCTGCTCGCGTTTCTGTGCCTTCAGGAACTGCTTCGTGACCTCGTCGGAGGGGAACACCGAGGTGGTGACGCCCATCTCGGCGCCCATGTTGGTGATGGTGGCGCGCTGGGGCACCGACAGGGTGGCCACGCCGGGTCCGCCGTACTCGAGCATCACGCCGACGTTGCCCTTGGTGGAGAGGATGCTCAGCATGTGCAGGACGACGTCCTTGGCGGTGACCCACGGCTTGAGCGCCCCGGTGAGCTTCACCAGGTATACCTTGGGGGCCGTCAGGTAGAAGTTGCCGCCGCCCATGGCCACGGCCACGTCGAGGCCGCCGGCGCCGATGGCGATCTGGCCGACGCCGCCGCCCGTGGGGGTGTGGCTGTCCGAGCCCAGCAGCGTGGTGCCGGGCTTGCCGAAGCGCTCGAGGTGCACCTGGTGGCAGATGCCGTTGCCCGGGCGCGAGAAGACCAGCCCGTAGCGCGCGGCGATGGACTGCAGGTACTTGTGGTCGTCGGCGTTCTCGAAGCCGACCTGGACGGTGTTGTGATCCACGTACGAGACCGAAAGGTCGGTCTTGATGGCCGGCAGGCCCATGGCCTCGAACTGAAGGTAGGCCATGGTCCCGGTGGCGTCCTGGGTCAGGGTCTGATCGATGCGGATGCCGATCTCCTTGCCCACGACGTAGTCGCCTTCACGAAGGTGCGCCTTGAGGATCTTTTCGACGATGTTCTGGCTCATGCAGGGTACTCCTTGGAGGGGTTGAGGTTCCGGCTATTTCATCCGGAAGCCGACTATTGCCAGCGCGCCAGCCGATGTCAAGTGCGACCTGAGCGTGTTCATACGTTCATTGACCGATTGCGCCCGGGGGTCCGTCGGTGCTACGGTGAACCCGGAGATACGCCATGTTTCAACCGAAAACCCCGGCCGTTCTACACTTTTTCAATATAATTGCCATTTGCTCCATGGTTGCATTGACGGCATGTGGCCACGATTCCGGGCGCAAGGCAGATCCCGACGCCGCCCTCGACGGGGGACCGGACGTCCCCGACGTCGTGTCCGACGCGGACGTCGACGGCGACGGCGGTCCCGACGGCGACGTCACCTGCGAGGACGCCTGCCCCGGCCTTGGACTCACCTCCTGTCTCGACGACGGCGTCTCCACCTGCGGCGACCTCGACGGCGACGGCTGCCTCGCCTGGTCGGTCCCGACGCCTTGCGACCCGGGTCTGCGCTGCGACCCGGAGACGGTCACCTGCCGTGAGCCCTGCGGCGACTTCTGCGCGCCGTTCTCGGTCGTCATTCTCCCGGACACCCAGTACTACACCTCGAAGCAGGACAACGACGCGGACAACACCTACCGCCGGCAGATGCAATGGATCCTCGATCACCGCGCCAGCGACGGGATCCGGTTCGTGCTGCACGTGGGCGACATCACCAACAACAACACGACGGCCCAGTGGCAGACCGCCAGCGACGCCCACGCCATGCTCGACGCCGCCGGCGTCCCCTACAGCGTGGTCACCGGAAATCATGACTACCTCCTCGACGGCACCTTCGGCCGCGGGGACAGTCAGTTCGACGACTGGTTCCCGACGACGCGCTTCTCGGCCAACGCCTGGTACGGCGGCTCCTACGGCTCGAGCGGCATCAACAACTACGCGTTCTTTTCCGTTGGCGCCATGCGGTTCATGATTCTCTCGCTGGAGTACTCGGCGCGCAAGGACGTGCTGTGCTGGGCGGACGACCTGGTCGCGCAACATCCCGATCATCACGTCATCCTCGTGACCCACTGCTACCTCACCCACGGCGGCGGCTACTCGGGGGGCTGCCCGGACCCGGACTACAACGCCGTGGGCGCCACCGGCGGCGCCGTGTGGGAGGAGCTGGTCTCCCATCACAGCAACATCTTCCTGGTGGTCTCCGGCCACATCGGGGACTCGGAGTACCGCGAGAAGGCCTCCAACACCGGCGCCCCGGTCCACGAGATGCTCGTGGACTACCAGTTCGAGGGCGAGTGCCCCGCCTCCTCGGCCGCCGCCTGCACCAACCACTGCCGCACGGGGACCTACCACGGCAACGGCTGGATGCGGCAGTTGATCTTCGATCCGCGGGCGAACACGATCCGGGCCCACACCTTCACCGTCGAGGAGGGCAACGCCGGCATGTTCCCCCAGGGGCAGCCGGCGTTCTTCTGCAGCGAGCTCTTCGACCCGCCGGACCCGGACCAGACCGGCGACGACTGGTACCCCTCCGATCCCGCCGATCCCGTCCACCAGTACGAGTTCACCTACAACTTCGTCGATCCCCCGGCGGTGGGCGTGGACAGCCTGCAACGGACGGTGTTCCTCGATCGCACCGTGAACCGCCTGTCGGCCGGGGATCAGCAGGCCCCGGCGGTGGCCGTCACCCCCGACGGCGCCTTCGTCGCGGTCTGGGAGGACGACTCCTCGGACACCGACGGCGCCGGCAACCACGACATTTTCCTGCGGGGCTTCGCGGCCGCCGGGTGCGCGGGCTTCGCCGACGCCCGGGTCCACACCGACGGCGCGGGCCACCAGCAGGAGCCCGCCGTGGCCATGGACGCGGGCGGCAACTTCGTGGTCGCCTGGGCCGACGACGGCGACGACAACGGCGTCTTCCAGATCCACGCCCGGGGCTTTTACGCCGACGGGACGCCGCGCTTCACCCTCGCCCCCGTGAACACCACGGCCACCGGCCAGCAGACCCGCCCCTCGGTCGCCATGGCCCCCGACGGCCGCTTCGTCATCGCCTGGGAGGACGACCGCGCCTCGGACGGCCACGGTCAGGTGTGGTTCCGCGGCTTTCACGCCGACGGCACCGAACGTTTCGCCGACCGCAGCGCCCACGACGACGTCCAGGGCGCCCGGCTGCGCCCCCGGGTGGGCCTGGACGCCAACGCCAACCTCGTGATCGCGTGGCAGGACGACAGCGACGGCAACGGCGCGTTCCAGATCCACGCCCGGGGCTTCGCGGCCGACGGGACCCCCGCGTTCGCCCGCCTCACGGTCAACTCCGTCGCCGACGGCCAGCAGGTGGAGCCCGCCCTGGGCGTGGCCGCCGACGGCAGCTTTGTCGTGGCCTGGCGCGACGACGCCGACTCCGACGGCCGGTACCGGATCCTCGCCCGGGGCTTCACGGCCGCCGGGGCCGGGCGCTTCTCCGACTTCGCCGTCTCGGCCGCCGGCGGCCAGCACCGCACGCCGGCGGTCGCGATGGCCCCCGGGGGCGCGTTCCTCGTGGCCTGGTCGGGGGATCCCGAAGGGGACGGCGACTTCGACGTGCAGGCGGTCCGCTTCGCCGCCGACGGCACCGTGGCCCGCGCGCTCTGGACGATCAACCGCGAGCCCACCGGCGCCCAACGCGCGCCGGCCTGCGCCCTCAACGACGCGGGGTCCCACGTTTTTCTCTGGGAGGACGACATGGACGACAACGGGACGTACCAGCTCGTCGGCCGCGGGTATTGAGGGCCCTTGGATTCCCGGGTCACTTCGTCTATATTGACCCCATCATCCAACCGCCGCCGGGACCTGCCGGCGTCCACAGGAGAAGCCCATGTCCACACTCAAGTCCGTCACGACGAGCGCGTCCGAGGAACGCCTGGAGAAGCTCATCGCCGAGCGCGTGAAGCCCGGCGCCGACAAGGCCCGCATCGACGAGCGCATCTGGGATCTGTTCGGCGAGCACTGGTGCATCATGTTCACCGACCTGTCGGGCTTCTCCCGGGGCGTGGAGAAGTTCGGCATCATCCACTTCCTGCAGACGATCTTCGAGTCCCACCGCCTGCTGATCCCGGTCATCGACGTCCACGACGGCATCCTCCTCAAGGTCGAGGGGGACTCGTACATGGTCATCTTCCGCAACGTGCACAAGGCGCTGGCCGCGTCGCTGGCCATGCAGCGACGCCTCGAGGCGTACAACGCCGACCGCGATCCCGAGGAGCAGGTCCTCTTGTGCGTGGGTCTGGGCTACGGCCGCGTGCTCAAGATCGGCGACTCCGACGTGTTCGGCGCCGAGGTCAACGCGGCGAGCAAGCTCGGCGAGGACATCGCCCGGGCCCGGGAGATCCTGGTCACCCTGGCGGTGAAGGAGGAGGCGGGCGACTATCCGGGCCTCACCTTCGAGAAGATCGACGAGATCCCGCCCGGCGCGAAAGAGGCCTTCCGCGTCCGGTATTGACGGACGAGGGGCCTCGCGGCGGCCCGTGGTCGCGCCGCTCGATCACAGAAAACACAATAATATCAATGTTTTAGAGGTCTTGTGCGGAGCCCCTTCACTTTTTTTGAGTTTTTTCTCACACCCGGCGGACAAACCTGCTAGAACATGGGCGTTTGTTGGATGGCCCCGCAGTTCCCCGCGAACTTCAGGAAAGTCTGATTTCACCGTATGCATTCCGGCGGACGTCAAGTCGGGTCCGCCTGCAATTTTATACATGTCCGACTTTTGAAAGGTAATTGCAAGATGTCCAAAACCCTGTTCGTTGGCAACCTCCCCTTCAACACCACCGAGGGAGAAATCCACAACCTGTTCGCCCAGTACGGTACGGTCATCAGCGTCAAGCTGATCGCCGACCGCGAGACCGGCCGCCCCCGCGGCTTCGGCTTCGTGGAGATGGAGGCCGCCGAGGCCGCCGCTGCCATCTCCGCCCTGAACGAGACCGACTTCAACGGTCGCCCCCTGCGCGTGAACGAAGCGCAGGAGCGCGCCCCCCGCGACAACGGCGGCGGCGGCGGCTTCCGCAACCGTGACGACCGCGGCGATCGTCGCCCGCGCCGGTTCTAATCCCCTCCCGCATCATTTCTTTCCGTAACATCAACGAAAGAACACGAGATCCCGGTCCGGGAACGTCACCGTCAGGCCGAAGCGCCGGGCCAGGAACTCGAACGTTTCCCGCGAGAAGAAACTGACGTGGGTGAAGTCCCGCCGGTAGTGCCAGGTCGGGAACGCCTCGTCCGCAATTCGCAGCGCGGTCATGATCCCGAGCCGGCCGCCCGGGCGCAGGAGCCCGACGAGCCGGGCGAGCTCCTCCCCGGGCCGGTGGAAGTGCTCGACCGCCTCGGTGCAGGTGACGAAGTCGTAGGTGCGCGATAGCGCAGCGGGGTCCGGGGCGAAGAACGGATCCCACACCGTCATCCGGTGGCCGCGGGCCGCGAGGAGCCCGGCCAGCACCGGGGACGGGCCGCAGCCGTAGTCCAGCCCCTCCAGCGGCGCCGGTCCCAGCGCCTGGCAAAACGGCGCGGCGAAGCGCTCGAGGAAGGCGACGTAGCCCGGGTCGTCGGCGTCGTTGTTGTGGGTCTCGTAGCGGGCGCGCTCGGCCCCGGGCGAGGGCAGCGACCCCGGGTCGGCGAAGACCAGGTCGCAGCCCGGGCACCGCAGGTAGGGCCGCGCGGCGTCGGCGCAGAAGAAGCGCACGTCGCCGCCTCCGCACAGGGGGCAGGGCGCCCGGACCCCGGTCATTCCTCGTCCTTCACGCGCCAGGCGCCCCAGCAGACGACCTGGCCGGTGCCGTGGAGCGCGCAGGTGAAGGTGTCTCCGGCGCCGAGCTGGGTCATCCCGGTCAGTTGCGGGACCAGCTTCGGGGTCTTCGAGTCGGTCGTCGTGCCGTCGCCGAGCTGGCCATGGGAGTTGTCCCCGACGCAGGCCACCTGGCCGTCCTTCACCAGGGCGCACACGTGCCAGTCGCCGGAGGTCACGGCCGTGGCTTCCGAGAACCCCTCGAGCCGGATGGGCACCCGGGAGAAGCCGTGCTTGCCCATATAAATGGCCTGATCGGCGCCTTCCTCGAAGGATCCCCAGCAGGCCACGCCGCCGTCGGCCAGCGCGACGCAGAAGGCGCCGCTGCCGACGGTGAGGTCCCGGACGCCGTCGAGGGCGGCCGTGCAGCCGGGGACGTGCTCGTTCGGGCAGGACTCGTGGGCGTGCTCGAAGACGGCCTCGGAGGGCGTCGAGGGGCCCGGGACCGAGACGTGGGGCTCCTCGGGCACGCCGCCGACCTTCTTGTCGGTGTAGTCCGAACCCATGCAGCGCACCCGGCTGTCCGCCATGCGGACGCAGACCGTCTGGAAGCCCACGGCGAGGCTGGCGACCCCGAGCAGCCCGGAGAACGCCTCGGGCATCTGGTAGATCGACTGGTACTGCCGGTGCTCCGGGACCCAGGTGCAGCGCACGTGGCCGTCCCGGAAGGCTCCGCAGACGTGCAGGTAGCCCACGTCGATGGTCAGGGCGCCCTTCAGTTCGGGCAGCTCCTTCGCCTTCAACTCCAGGGGGGCGTCGAGGTCCATGGTCAGCGCCCCGCTCCAGCAGTACACGGCGCCGGACTTCTTCCGCGCGCAGGTGGTGCTGGTGCCAGCGGCGAGCTCCACGGCGTCGGCGGCCTCGGGGATCTCCACGGGCGTCTCGTACAACTTCTTCCCGGGCAGGCCCAGGGCGCCCGCGGCGTTGTCCCCCCAGCAGAACACCCGGCCCCCGGCGCGGATCACGCAGGCGTGCTCGTCGCCCACGGCCAACTGCACGGCGTCGTCGATGCCGGGCACGGCCCTCACCCCCGCGGGCAGGATCAGGGGCGACTGACCAGAACCGCCCGGCCTGCCCTGGACCGCCTTGGGCAGGCTGGGCTCCTTCGCGGGCTTTCGGGGGCAGCCCGCCAGCGCGAGCATGGCCAGCGGGAGCACGAGGGGGAGCATGGTCGAGCGCATGGGGAACCTCCGGTGGGTTGACGGCAGGAGCATAGAAGGATCCCGTGAACAAGGCAAGGAGGGCGTTCGGTGCGTCCACCCTGCCAAAGATGCTTGCCCAACCCGGTGTGTGTTCGCCTAATGAAAAACGAGACAAACCCGTAACGGACAAAAATCATATAAAGAAATATAAAAAAAATAATCCCTCCCACAATTGCAGCTTGACGATCGTCCGGATGAAAACTACGCTGATTTCCAACACCGAATCCTACATCCGACCGCCTGAACAAGGCGCCGTCACCCGCATGAAAGGAGTCACGATATGTTGTCCCGCATCTTCATTTTGTGTGTCATCTCAGCATCTTGGGTCGCGCCGGCCCGGGCCCAGTCCTGCGGCCCGCAGAGTAACTTCGAACGAGTCTCCGGACAGATCGAGGAGTGCATCAAGAACCGGGCCTGTACGGATAGCCAGTACAAAGCCTACTTTGATGGGTTGGAGCGGTACGTCAAGCAGATGGAGCAGCAGTGCAGGGGGGTCAACACCAAGAATTACAAGGACACGATCATTCGGCTGAAGAAGCAGCAGGGGAACGTCCCGCTGGTCAACGCTCCGGCGAACCGTACCCAGCCGTCGAACGAGATCCTCCGTGCCTGTCCGGGCATCAAGAGCCTGTACGAGGATTTCTGGGAGTTCGAGAAGTGCTTCGACCAGTATGACAACAACGAGAGCTGCAATCTGGTGACCTCCCCGGCGCGCTTGAACACCTTCTTCAACCGGGCCAAGGGCCAGTGTCCGGGGGTCGCGTTCCCCAACGAGGAGAAGCGCATCAAGGATTACACCGTACGTCTGGAAGCGATCAACAACAAGACCTGGAAGAGCCCGCGCCGTGAGCTGGTGAAGAGCCTGGGAGATCTCCATGGCAACTGCATCTCCTGTATGCTCGATTTGAAACAGACCGGCACCTGGGAGATCGCGGATCTGGATCAGCACTTTTCGACGAACAAGGGCTACTTCAGCAAGCGCGTTTACCGCGTGGCGGAGTGGCAGAAGCGCTGCGTTCCGGCCGCCAATTTTTCAAGCCGGGAGGCCAAGGCGTTCGAGCTCATGAAGTCGTTCCAGGGCCTCGAACCCCAGGCGAACAAGGTCATCCAGTGCCGCAAGGCCCTCGAGCACGCCGTCGATCGTTTCCTGCCTGGTGAAATCGAGGATCTGATGAACCTGAGCCGGGGGGAGCCCGTCAATGGTCCCAACGACTATCTGCTGTTCATCGAACAGGCCAAGGGTGCCATCGGACTGGCAGACACCGTGCTGTCCGTTTTCCCCGGAAACAAAACGATGGTCGCCCTGCGCAAGAAGGCCGAGGAGGCGCTGAAGAAGGCCGACGCCCGGTCCATCGGACCGCTATATGCGAGCGATTTTCATCGTAAAAACGTGGGCAAGGTCTTTTTCTCCGAGCAGCCCATTCTCCCGGGGAAGGAAGATCCGAAGGTACTGAAGACCTCCTTTACAGCCAACGGCACCATTTACGGAATTGCCTACTTCTCCCGCGCGCTTCCCATTGAGGTTGGCCACGCCAAAGAGGAGGCGGACCAGCATGTCTATTTCAAGGTTCTCTTGGACAAAGAGAAGAAGCCGGGGCGAATTGCCTATGATCGGAAGACCAAGGGTAGCGTGGGATTCGGTGGTGGGAAGTTGGTGGGGAACGTGAAGGGAAAAGCCTATTACGTCTTCGAATTATATGCGGATTCGAAGGGCTCTCAGAACGTGTCTTCATTTCACTTTGCGCGGGGTCTCTGGACTCTGCCTGCAGGGAACCATCAGTTGTACATCAGCGTTCAATCCAACGATTACCGTGTTCAAAATGGGGTCGCTTTCGAGGAGGCGACAGCCGTTTTCTCCGTGGACGCCACCGGCGATCGCGACGGCCTGAAGCAGCGCTACTACGCGCTGGCCGACAAATGGATGGGGGCCGTGCGCATGACCAAGTCGGGCAAGCGGGGCAAGTCCATTCTCCCCGCGCTGGTGAAGATGGCCAAGGAGGGGTACGCCCCCCATGAGAAGGTCCTGCGCACGGTGGTCACCAGCGATGATTGGGACGTCACGTTGAACATCGCGGGTGTCCCGATCTATCGCGAAGTGTACATCCAGAACGCCTACACCGTCGATGAGGAGAAGCTCATCTGCGTCATGTCGAGCTATCGCATCAAGGAAAACTACCAGGGTCGCGGGAAATACGGCCCGCCCTTCTCGGACGGCATCGTGCCCGACGAGACCGAGATCCTCTGCAAGAACGTGAACAAGTGACCCAAGTCCTGCGGTCTCTGGCGCTCTGATACCCCTCGAAATCAAATCCAAATCCAAATCGTGGGGTGGCTCAGGCCTGCAGCACCGAGTCCCGTCATTCGCCGGAGGGTGCCGGAAGCGCGCCGGGGGCGGGGAGTACTCCCCGGGAGACGAGATCGAGGTACATGTTGATCGAGAGGGCCATGGAGGCGAGCTTCGAGCGGGCGGAGTCGCCGCGCGAGGTGAGGATCATGGGCATGTCGCCGAGCAGGATGACGCCCGCGCAGACGGCGCCGGACTGGGTGGTCAGCGTCTTGTAGAGCACGTTGCCCGCGTCGATGTCGGGCATGATCAGGACATCGGCGGTGCCGGCCACCTGGCCCTTGTACTTCTTCTCGTGGGCGATGGCGGGGTCCATGGCCACGTCCAGGGAGAGCGGGCCCTCGACGATGCAGTCGGTGCGGTCGGCGAAGACCGCGGCCAGCTCGGCGGCCTCGATGGAGCTCTCAATGCTCTTGTTCACGCTCTCGATGGCCGAGATGATGCCCACCTTGGGCTTGGGGATGCGCAGGTTGGCGGCCACCTTGAGCGCGTTCTCCAGGATCTGGATCTTCTTGTTCTTGTCGGGATAGGTGTTCACCGCGGCGTCGGAGATGATCAGCAGCTTGTTGCGCTTGGGGATGTCCATCACCACGCAGTGGGAGATCAACTGCCCCGGCTGCAGGCGGCCCGAGCCCTTGAGGTACTTGAACACCGCGCGCAAAATCTCCTCGGTCTTGTAGGAGCCCTTCATGACGATGTGGGCCTTCCCCTCGTCCATGAGCTCCACGCCGCGCACCAGGGCGTTGTCGGTGTCGTCGATGACGTAGTTGGCGTCGTCGATGACCAGGTCGTAGTCGTAGGCGATCTTGGAGATGGCGGCGTAGTCGCCCACCAGGCGGAAGTTGGCGAGCTTGTACTGGCCCTGCTCGTTGGCCTTCTTGGCGGCCAGGATCGCCTCCTCGTTGTCGGCGCCGAAGATGGCCACCGTGGGCATGAAGGTCTCCTTGACCTTGATGCAGGTGGACGCCAGCAGGTCGTCGAGGGAGGTGATGGGCTGGCCGTGCTTGCGGTAGCGGATGACCTCGGCGAAGATCGTGGTGTCGATGAGCCGGTTCTCGGCGCGGCGGCGATCGGCGAGCAGGTCCCGCTCGCGGACGTAGTTCTTGAGTGTCTGGGGGGACTGGAGCCCGCAGAGGGTGCCCGCGGCCAGCGCCTCGTGCTCGAAGCTGCCCGGGACGCGCACCAGCGGGAAGTAGCCCAGGTGGTTGCGCACCCGGGAGGCGATCTCCTCGGAGCGGGCCAGGCCGCCGGTGAGCACGGCCGCGAAGACCCGGCGCTCGGCGAGGGCGAGCTGGAGCACGTTGGCGGCGATCTGGCGGCCGAAGAAGTCCAGGATCAACTGGATCTTGCGGGCCTGGTCCTCGGTGGCGCCCTGCTGCACGAAGTTGACCAGCGCGCGGAAGTCGTTGGTGCCCGCCAGGCTGAGCAGGCCGCCCGAGGAGAAGACGAGCCCGCGCAGCTCCTTGCTCGTGAGCTCGTCGCGGTCCAGGGCGGCCAGAAGCGGGGGCAGATCCAGGCGCCCGGCGCGGTTGGCGGACGGGATGCCCGAGAAGGCGTTGGAGACGGCGGTGACGCGGCCGCCCTCGTGGACGGCCACCGAGGAGCCGCCGCCGATGTGCGCGCTCACGACGTTGACCTGCTCGGGGGGCTGGCCCAGCACCGAGGCCACCAGGCGCCAGACGGCCTTGTGGTTGAGGTAGTGGGCGCCCACGCCGTCGCGCTTGAGCTTGACGGCGCCGGTGACGCGCTCGACGGTGTCCACCTCGTCGCAGACGACGGGGTCGGTCATGGTGATCAGGATCTTCCCCGGGTTCGCGGCGAGCTGGGACAGGCGCACGGCCATGCCGATGGAGAGGTTGGAGGCGTGGGAGATGATGGGCTGCTCGAGGTCGGCGAGCATCTCGGGGACCACGCGGTAGGTGCCCGAGGGCACCGGCTGGATGAAGCCGCCCCGGCAGGCGATGCCGGCCAGGTCGTTGAGCAGGAGCCCGTTCTCCTGCATCCAGCGCAGGATGCCCTCGTTGCGGGCGTCGGCGCCGTCGGGGTCGCCGGGGGGGATGTGCCCCTCGGACTCGCGGGTTTTGTTAGGGGCGACGGACCAGGGCACCTTTGTTGGCGGGGGGGCGGGGTTGATTCCGAGGATGGGGGGGGGCTCGGCGCCGGCGGAGTGCGCGGCGGGGGCGGGGAGCCGGCGCTCCATCACCAGGCGGCCGTCCTGCACGTCCCGCTCGGCGTCCAGCAGCGCGGAGATCATCTCGCCCAGCAGCATGCGGGCGACGGGGCTCCCCTGGGCCGAGGCGAGCCCGGCCACCGCGCTTTGCAATTGGGCGCGGATGCCCGGGTCGGCCAGGGCGACGGGATCCTCGAGCACGAGATCCTCGAGCTCGCGGGACCAGTCGGCGAACAGCACCTGGGCCTGGCGGTCGCCCACGGAGGCGGCGATCTGGGTGCGGCCGAGCTCGGCGACGGCGTCGGCGAATCTGGAGAAAGCGGTCATGTCGCTACCTTCCCTTTTTGACGAGATCCTGCACCACGTCGGGGTTGGCCAGGTGGCCGAGATCCTCGGCAGCGGTGAGGTCGTTCTGGGCGATCCGGTGGAGCAGGCGGCGCTCCACCTTGCCCGAGCGGGTGCGGGGCATCTCGCGGACGAAGTTGAAACGGACGGGCATGGCGAGCTCGCCGGCCCGCTCGTCGAAGAACGCGCGCAGGCGCTTCTCGAAGCCGGTCGGATCCTCGTGGTCGCGCTGCTCCCGGGGCGCCACGAAGGCCACCAGGGTGTCCCCTGCCTCGCCGCCCTCCACGCCGATGACGGTGGCCTCGCGCACGTCGGGGTGGGCCTGCAGGATGCTCTCGAGCTCGGAGGTGGACACCGAGTGGCCCTCTACCTTCATGACGTCGTCCAGGCGCTTCATGTACCAGAAGAACCCCTCGGAGTCCTGGCGCACGCCGTCGTTGGTCTGGAACTGGCCGGCGGCGTTGAGGTGCAGTTGGCGGAAGCGCTCGGGCTGCCCGAGGATGGTGCGGGCGAGCCCGGGGAAGCCGCCGGTGAAGACCAGCTGGCCGCTCTCGTTGGTGCCGCAGGGGCGGCCGAAGTCGTTGACGACCTGGGCGGCCACGCCCAAAAGCGGCAGGCCCAGCGCGCCGGTGCGGCACAGTTCGGGCAGGGCCAGGGTGGACACCACCGAGCAGCCGGCCTGGGCCGAGGTCCACAGGTTGAGGACGTGGGAGACGTCGGAGGCCAGCTCCTCGCCGATCCAGCGCAGGTGGCGCGGGGTCACGGCGTCGCCGAACACGCCCACCAGGTGCAGGCGGTGCTCGGCGGGCAACGCCGAGAAGTGCTCGCGGATCTTCGTGATGTGGTGCGGCGTGATCAGCAGGATCACCGGGTCCGTCGTGTTCGTGAGCGCGGTGATGCGCGCGTTGGGATCCACGTCGGGCACGGGGGCGCAGACGCACACGTCCCCGGCCAAAAGCGGCCCCCACAGGTTGTAGGCGACGTAGATCAGCGCCGAGGGCTCGGCGCCCACGAGCATGCGCACGGGCCGGTCGGGGGTGAGCCCGGAGTGGAACAGCAGCCGCTGGGAGACCAGCACCTGGGTGAGCCAGCCGCCGGTGGCGTAGACGTAGCCCCGGGGCGCGGCGGCGCCCGAGCCGGGGTACATGTAGAAGAGCGGGGCCTCGGCGTCCACGGGGACGGGGGCCACCTCGCGGGGGGACGCGCCGGACGCGGGGATCCCGAAGCCGGCGAAGGGCTCGCCGCCGACGGCCTTGCAGCCGGCGTCCACCACGGGCAGGCCGTGGTCTTTCGACCAGGTGACGAGGGCCTCGACGACCTTCTGCGGGCACATGTCCCGGCAGGTGACGAAGGCCCTGGCCCGCGCGTCCTCGAGGATGCGTTCGGAGAAGGCGGCCGAGAAGCGCTTGGAGAGCGGCACGGCCACCGCGCCCAGGCGGGCGACGGCCAGGTGGGCGATGACGCAGGAGGCGTTGTCCGGCAGCAGGATGGCCACGGGATCACCGGCACGGATTCCCAGATCTTCGAGCCCGGCGGCGACCTGGTTCACGCGCGCGCCCAACTGGGAGTAGGAATAAGTGCGCACGACCTCGCCATCGCCGAGCTCGACGATGGCGGTCTGTTCGCCACGGCCCTCGGCCACGTGGCGGTCCACGGCGTTCTCGCAGGCGTTGAGCCGGCCGTCGGGGAACCACCGGGCGCCGGTCGGTCCCGGACCGCCGGTATCGTCCTGCGCCGCGGTGAAGGGCGTGCGCCACAGCAGGCGGCGTCCCTCGCCCTCCCAGAAGGCGGCGCGCTGCTCGACGGACGCGCGGTGCTGCTCACGATACTCTTTGAGGTGGGTGGGGAACGCGGAGAAGTTCATGGGGCGCCGCTCCTTTCACTCCGGGAACATCCCTCAAACCGGAGGACCGGTCAACCCCCAATCGAGAAAAAAAGCGCGATTGCTGTGCTTCGCAGGCGCCGACAGGCGCCGAAGACTCAGTTTAACCAAGGGAGGAAGAGGCCCGCCTTCATAGGCGGGCCGGGCCGCGCGAAAGCGCGCCATTTGAGGTCGCGAAGCGACCGGAGAGTCTCTTTGATAAGCAAGGATGAACCGAAACCGCTCGGGTGTAATCCGAGTATTGTTTTTGCGCAATCAGCGGCGGCGGCGGTTCGGGTTGGGGCCCGAGGGGGCGCCCGGGTTGGGGTTGGCGGCTGCCCCGGACCGGGCGTGGGTTCCGGCCTGCGCCCTGCGCGCGGCCTTCTCGGCGGCGAGCGCCCGCGCATCGGCCTCGGCCTTCGCCTTCTTCGCGGCCTTCTCGGCCTCGCGGGCCTTGGCCTCCTGCTCGGCCTTCGCCCTGCGCTCGGCCTTCTCGGCGGCACGGGCCCGCTCCTCGGCCTTGCGTTTGCGGATCTCGGCGATGCGCTCGCCGATGGGGATCTCGAAGCGCTCCTCGGGCCGCTTCGCGTAGTCGAAGCCGTCCAGTTTTACGCGGGGAATTTTTTTGGCCACGGCGCGCTCGATGGCCCGCAGGTCGCCCTCCTCCTCGGGGGAGACGAAGGTGAACGCGTCCCCCAGGGCGCCGGCCCGCGCGGTGCGTCCGACGCGGTGGATGTAGTCCTCGGGGACGTGGGGCACGTCGAAGTTGACGACATGGGTGAGGCCCTCGACGTCGATGCCGCGCTGGGCGATGTCGGTGGCCACGAGCACCTGGATCCGCTTCTCCTTGAAGCCCTGCAGCGCCTCGGTGCGCTGCACCTGGGAGCGGTTCCCGTGGATGCGCACGGCCTCGACGCCGTGGCGGTCGAGGAACTCCGCGAGGCGGTTGGCCCGGTGCTTGGTCCGGGTGAACACGATCGCGCTCCCGATCCGGCCGCCGCGCAACAGCGCGAGCAGCAGGTGGGTCTTCAGATCCTCGGGCACGGGGTAGATCGTCTGCCGGATCCCGACGGCGGGGGCCGCCTTGCGCTCGATGTTGAGGCGCACCGGGTTGTGGAGCATGTCCCGGGACAGGCCGACGATGGGCTCGGGCAGGGTCGCCGAGAAGAACAGCGTCTGGCGCTGCCTCGGGAGGTGGGCGAGCACCCGCCGGATGTCCGGCAAGAAGCCCATGTCCAGCATGCGGTCCGCCTCGTCGAGGACCAGGATCTCCAGGGCGTCGAGCTTCGCGTAGGGGTGCTGGAAGTGGTCCAGCAGCCGCCCGGGCGTGGCCACGATGACGTCGACCCCGGCGCGAAAGGCGCGCTCCTGGGGCCCGGCACCGACGCCGCCGAACACGGCCGCGCAGGTGAGGTTCGTGAACGCGGCGAGCGCCTCGAGGTGCTCGACGATCTGCGCCGCGAGCTCGCGGGTCGGCGTCACGATCAGCGCCCGGGTGGCGCCCCGGGGCCGGCCGAGCAGGTGGTGCAGGATGGGCAGCCCGAAGGCCGCCGTCTTGCCGCTGCCGGTCATGGCGCACGCGAGCACGTCCTTGCCGGCCAGGGCGGGGGGGATGGCGTCGGCCTGGATGTCGGTGGGCTCCTCGAAGCCCTGCGCCTCGACGCCGCGCAACAACAGGGGATGGATTTGGAAGTCGGTGAAGTTCATCGGCGCAAGGTGCCACAAAAGCCGCGCGTAGGCCAGATGGAAGTGCGGGATAACGCAATGCCGGGCGAGAGTCCTTGTTTGGGTGGAGTTCGCTCCATGACGGAGAAAGCTCTGTTTTATCGTTGTCGTAATCGTTGTCGTAATCGTAATCGTTGTCGTTGTCGTTGTCGTTGTCGTTGTCGTAATCGTACTACTCGTCGCCGTACACGGACCGTTCTTCACATGCCTCATGACTTCGCACACCCAGCTTGGTCAGCATCGAAACAATGCGTTGGAGCATAGATTTGCCTTCGAGGTTCCTCTCAGAACTGATTACTTTGCATGCCTCGAGGCAGTCTTGGATGCTCGCACATTCCAAGGCCGACCCACGGGAAATTTCAAAATACCGCCGACGATCGGCGGTTGTGCCCTTCCCGTTACCTTCAGCGATGTTCAGCGGAATGGATTGTGAGGCGCGAAGCAATTGATCCCTGGCATGACGGTCAATCCCTTTCAGGTCCTTTGCCACGAGATATGACCATGCAACGTATTCGATAGCCAAGCGATAGACGTCGAGCTGCTCATGCCCAAACTTCATCATGTCCTCATTACGAAAGCGACGAATTACGATTGCGATTACGACAACGACAACGACAACGACAACGGCAACGACAATCCTACTACTCCGGCAGTTCGCACAGGCAGGGGTCCTCGGCGGCGGCGTTGCAGCCCAGGGAGACGGCGCCCTCGCCCATCTGATCGACGCAGACGTCGCCGCAGAAGAAGTAGTCGAGGAACATCTGATCGTTGCAGATCGCCAGCTCCCCGTCGCCGAGGCACTGCAGCTCGCCGGGGGTGCACTGGGCGATGCCGCCGTCGATGATGTCCTCGGCGCACTGGCAGAGGTACTCCCCGAGGGAGGCGTCGCAATCGTTGAAGGAGGTCCAACCGGTGCCCCGGGTGCGCTGGCAGTACTCGGGGCAGGAGGTGGTGAGCGGGGTGCCCCAGGTCTCGCCCTCGGGGACGTCGCAGAAGGTCACGTTCCCGTCGTCGGTGCAGTACAGTTCGTCGGGGGTGCACATGGCGACCTCGCCGTCGATGATGTCGTAGACGCACTGGCAGGGGTCGGGGCCGCCGGGGGTGCAGCCGTGGCTGAACCAGCCGGGGCCGTGCTCGGCGACGCAGAAGTCGTTGCAGTCGATGACGCGTGGCACGGCGTTCCGGTCGCACTGCACCAGCGTGCCGCCGTCCTGGCAGGTCGTCTCCCCGGGGTCGCAGGCGTCGGGGTTCTCTTCGAGGGCGACCTGGCAGCCGGCGTTGAGCAGCATTCCGGCACCGGCAGCCAGGCCGGAGGCCAGCGTGAGGACGCGGCGCCGGGACGGGTAGGCGGGGGTTTCGGCGACCGTGACGGGGGACAGGGTGAAGGCGGTCTTTTTCATGGCGACGCTCCTGATTGGACGCCAGTATTGTAGCACCGAAGGGTGCGGGTGCAAGGGGGGACGCGTCAACCCCACACACCGGGGACGGCCGCCCCGCAACCGGGGCAGCGGCCGGCGGCGGTGACCCGGCAGGCGCGCACGGCGAAGCCCCGGCGCTCGACGAGGACGGCGCCGCAGCCGGGGCACGCGGTGTTCTCGCCGCCAGGCAGCTGCGCGTTGCCCACGTAGACGAACGGCACGCCGGCGGCGCGGGCGGCGGTGACGGCGCGCTCGAGGGTGGCCGTCGGAGTGGCGGGCGCCTCCCACTGGTACATCGGATGGTACCGGGAGACGTGCCAGATCCCGCGGTCCCCCAGGGAGGCGACGAAGGCGGCGAGGCGCTCCAGGTGGCCGGAGCCGTCGTTGAAGCCCGGGACGATCAGGGTGGTCACCTCGACGTGGACGCCGCCGTCGACCAGCGCGCGGATGTTGCCGGCCACGCGCTCGCTCCGGACGCCCAGCAGGCGGTCGGCGTCGGGGTCGCCCAGGCACTTCAGGTCCACGTTGGCCGCGTCAAGGTAATGGACCAGCTCCGAGAGCGGCGCAGTCTCGATCGTGCCGTTGGTGACCCAGGCGTTTCTCAGGCCGGCGGCGCGGGCGAGGCGGGCCACCTCGAGGGCGTACTCGAAGAAGACCGTGGGCTCAGTGTAGGTGGCCGCTACCCAGCGGCAGCCGGAGGCCACGGCCTGCGCGACGAGCGCGGCGGGGGTCAGGCGATCGCCGGGCAGCATGGGGGCGCCGGGGAGCATGGGGGCGCCGGGCAGCATCGGAACGCCGTGCTCGCGGGGCCACTGGGACATCTGGTGGTTCTGGCACCAGGGGCAGGCGAGGTTGCAGCCCACGATGGCGAACGAGAAGATCCGGGCGCCGGGCTCGGCGTGGTAGAGCGGCTTCTTTTCGATGGGATCCACGGCCACGGCGGCCACGCGGTCCTGGGCGAGGGTGACCAGCGTCCCGGGGTCGTCCGGCAGCACGGCGCGCACGCCGCAGAAGCCGGCCTCGCCAGGAGCGATCACGCAGTGCCGCAGGCACAGGTCGCAGGCGACCGTGCCCTGGGGCGTGCGGTGGAAGTGGGCGGCCGGGAGCGTGGTCATGGCCGGAGGCGGTTCAGGTCCTGACCGCGGGTGCAGGTTTTCGAAGCTTGCCCACCCACTGGGCGCGCAGGCGGGCCTGGCGGTGGAGCGCGGCGGCGGTGTCCGACAGGGGGGCGGGGAAGCGCCAGTGGCGGCCGGTCTCGTCGCGCACCAGCAGGCCCTCGTCGGCGAGCCACTCGACGGACTCGGCGATGACCTGGGCCGAGAGGCTCTCGGGGCGCCACAGGCGGCCGCGGCGCAGCTCGGCCTTGCCCCAGGCGCGCACCTCGGCGGTGAGCTGGCGGCCGGTCCACTGCTTCTCGGCGGTCTTGTCCCGCACGAGCATGGCCAGGCGCGTGCACACGGTGGCCTGGCCCTCGATCAGGTCGGCCACCAGGCCCAGCACCCAGCCGGCCTCGGCGGGGGAGAGGGCCGAAAGCCGCGCGCGGGCGGCCTCGGGGAGCGCGGGGGGCGTCTCGAGGCTGAACTGGGGGAACTCGCGGCGCAGGCAGCGGCGCAGCCAGGGGCCGGCGGGGGTGTCGCGCAGGGCGGGCCCGCGGGCGTCGGCCACGGCCACGCAGGCCTCGACGACGGTCTGGGAGAGCCCGTTGCGGTAGTAGGCCAGCGTGCCGCGGCGGTTCTGCAGCACGAGCACGCGGGCGCCGGTGACGCGCACGGCCTGCCCCAGGCCGTCCAGGCTCTTGCGGAAGGCCTCGCGGGCGCCGGTTTCGTCGAGGAGCTTGCGGGCCAGGCGGGCGCCGCAGTCCAGCGCGAGCCCGCGGAAGAACCAGAACCGCGCCTCGACCTCGGAGAGCGGACAGACGGTCTCGCCGGTGGCCAGGAGGGCGGCCGCGGTGAGCATGGTGGCGGTCACCACCGAGTGGGCGACGATGTCGGCGATCACGCGCAGGCCGAGCTGGTCCACGCGGGCCTTGAACGCGGGGGAGGCGGGATCGAGGTCGCCGAGGAAGGCGGCCATGTCGAAGGGCGGGGCCACCTGCACGTTCACGCGGCCGTAGCGATTGAGCACCACCGAGGCGGCCTTCACCAGGGAGCCCAGGTTCTCGGCCTCCTTGGTGCGGCCCTCCATCTCCTGCAGGTAGGCGCCCTCCTCGACCACCTTCTCGTAGCCGATGGCGATGGGGACCACCTGGGGCGGCGGGACGCGGCCGGTGACCACCAGCTCGGCGATCATGGCCAGAAGCCCGGTGCGCGGATAGACGGCCTTGCCGGTGCGCGAGCGGGTGCCCTCGGGGAAGAACTCGACGTTGACGCCCTGGCGCAGCAGGGTGGCCAGATACTCGACGAGGATGGTCTTGTACAGTTTGTTGCCCTTGAACGAGCGCCGGATGAAGAAGGCGCCGCCCCGGCGGAAGATGGGCCCCATGGGCCAGAAAGACAGGTTCTTGCCGGCCGCGATGTGCGGGATGGGCAGGTCGTAGCGCTCCATGAGCCAGGACAGGATCAGGTAGTCCATGTGGCTGCGGTGGCAGGGCAGAAGCAGCAGGGAGCCGCGGCGGGCGGCCTCGCGCATGGCGGCGAAGCCGGGCTGGTCCACGTCGAAGCCGCGGTACAGGCGGGTCCAGACGACCCGGAGCACGCCCTTGTACATCGCCAGCGTGGTGGTGTCCGGGGCCGCCGGGATCTCGGAGAGGGCCGCGTGGAGCTCCTTCTGCGCCTGCTTGGGCGTGAGACCGTCGCGGATCGCCTGATGGTAGGCTGATACGACCTCGGGGTTGCGCGCCAGCTCGCGGCGGATTGCGTCGAAGGGCTTGAGCTTGGGACCCAGCTGGACGCGCCACTCGTGCTCGATGCACCCGTCGAGGGCGGTGAGGAGCATGCGGGCGGCGGCGGGGACCGGCACGTCGTCCTGCTCCCGAGAGAAGACCGCGAGGTCGAGGGCGGGGCCGACCTTGACGGTGGGCTGGCCCAGGGAGGAGAGGGCCTGCCCGAGCACGCGCAGCCGCCCGGGGACCTCGGGCTCCCCGAGGATGCGGGTCAGGAGCGGGAGGTTCTCCTCCCGGCGGACGCCCTTCTTGTTCCAGATGATGGTCACGGGGACCGCGGCCAGCGACGGTGCGCCGGGGGTCTGGCGCAGCTCGGCGAGCAGGTGCTCCAACAGCGGCAGGGCCAGGGGCTCGGCCGCGTCGGCGGTGGGGTTGTGGGCGAACAGCGCCATGTAGGCCGGGCACCGGTCGAGGATCCGCCGGGCCACGGTCTGGACGCCGGCCTCCCCCGGGGGCAGCACGGCGCCCGCCAGCTTGTCCAGCCAGGAGGTCGTCGACGCGACCAGCAGGAAGGAGGGGTGGTGCACCTGCGGCACCTGCAGGTCCAGATGCCGCAAGAGCACGGTGAGCACGAGGTAGTCCAGCTCGGAGGCGGCCCGGAACACGTACACGGGCGTCCCGGGCGTGTGCAGCAGGCGTTCTTTGTCTTCGTCGGCGATCTGCAGGCGCCCCCAGACGAGGGGGTCGACGAGCACGCTCAGGCGGTCCGATTGATCGAACCAGTGGTCCAGCAGGTCGCGCCAGCGGGGGCTCATTCGTCCATCCCGTGGATGACGGTCGCCGGATCGGCGTCCAGCGCGCGCTTGCGGGAGAGCTTCAGGCGGCCCTTGGCGCGGTCGATGTCGAAGAGCAGCACGTTCACCAGGTCACCCTCGCGGACCACGTCCTCGACCTTGGCCACGCGGGCGCTGTCGAGCTCGCTGATGTGCACCATGCCGTCGGTGCCCGGGAGGATCTCGACGATGGCGCCGGTCCCGTCCAGGATGCGGGTGACGTAGCCGGCGTAGACGCGGCCGATCTCGGGCTCGGCGCAGATGGCGCGGATGCGCTTGAGCACCCATTGCCCGGCCTCGCCGTCGGCGGTGGCCACGCTCACCAGGCCGGAGTCCTCGACGTTGATCTTGGCGCCGGACTCCTCGCACAGGCTCTTGATCATCTTGCCGCCCGGGCCGATGAGGTCGCGGATCTTGTCGGGGTTGATCTGCAGGGTGTAGACCCGCGGGGCGCGCTCGGGCAGCTCGGGGCGCGGGGCGGCGAGGGTCTCGGCCATCTTGCCCAGGATGTGCAGGCGGCCGACGCGGGCCTGCTCGACGGCCTTGGCCATGATCTCGCGGGTGAGCCCCAGGATCTTGATGTCCATCTGGATCGCGGTGATGCCCGTCGCGGTGCCGGCCACCTTGAAGTCCATGTCGCCGAGGTGGTCCTCGTCGCCGAGGATGTCGGTGAGCACGGCGATGTCCGTGCCCTCCTGGATCAGGCCCATGGCGATGCCGGCCACCGGGGCGGTGATGGGCACGCCGCAGTCCATGAGCGACAGGGTGCCGCCGCAGATGCTGGCCATGGACGAGGAGCCGTTGCTCTCGGTGATCTCGGAGACGATGCGGATGACGTAGGGGAACACGTCGGTCTCGGGCAGCACCTTGGAGAGGGCGCGCAGGGCCAGGTGGCCGTGGCCGATCTCGCGGCGGCCGGGGCCGCGCATCATGCGGGCCTCACCCACGGAGAACGGCGGGAAGTTGTAGTGCAGCATGAAGTTGCGCAGCTCCTCGCCGGTGAGCAGGTCGAGCTTCTGGTTGTCCTGGCCGAAGCCCAGGGTGCAGGTGACCAGCGCCTGGGTCTCGCCGCGGGTGAACAGCGCGCTGCCGTGGGTGCAGGGCAGCAGGCCGACCTCGCAGGTGATCGGGCGCACGGAGACCAGGTCGCGGCCGTCCAGGCGCTTCTTCTCCTGCAGGATCATGGCGCGCACGGTGTGGTACTTGAGCTCCTCGATCTCGGCGCCGATGGCCTTCTCGCGGCCCTCGAACTCGGGGGCGAGCTGGGCGACGATGGCCTTCTTGGCCTCGTCCAGGGCGGCGTAGCGGGGCAGCTTCTCCTTCTGGGAGAGGGCGGCCAAAATCGGGCCCGTGCCCACGGCCTTCACGCGGGCGGCGATGTCAGAGCGGTCCTCGAGGGTGGGCACCGGGCGCTTCTCGCGGCCCACGGCGGCGCGCAGCCGCTCCTGCAGGTCGAGCACGGGCTGCACGGCCTCGTGGCCGAAGAACAGCGCGTTGAGCAGGGTCTCCTCGTCGAGGTTGTTGAGCTCGCCCTCGACCATGACGATGGCGTCCCGGGAGGCGACCATGTTGATGTCCATGTCGGAGCGGTCCAGCTGCTCCATGGTGGGCCAGGCGACGAACTGGCCGTCGACGCGGGCGAGCTGGACGCCGGCCACGGGGCCGCTCCAGGGGATGTTCGACAGCGTGAGCGCGGCGGAGGCGCCGATCTGGGCCAGGGGCTCGGTGGGCTGGCTGAGGTCGTGGGACAGCACGGTGGCCACCACCTGGGTCTCGAAGAACCAGCCCTCGGGGAACAGCGGGCGCAGCGGCCGGTCGATGAGGCGGCTGGTCAGGATCTCGCCCTCGCTCAGGCGGCCCTCGCGGCGGAAGAAGTTCCCCGGGATGCGGCCGGCGGCGTAGCTCTTCTCGACGTAGTCCACCGTCAGGGGCAGAAAGTCGGTGGCGGGGTTGGCGGTCTTGGCGGCCACGACGGTCACCAGCACCATGGAGTCGCCCAGGCGGACCGTGACGGCGCCGTCGGCCTGCTTGGCGATCTTGCCGGTCTCGATGATGAGCTCCCTGTCGTTGATCTTCAGCGTTTCTTTCACGTACATGTTTCGTTTCCTTCGCGTTGCTGGTTGGTCATACTATAATAAATACCCATTCGTGCTGGGGCGTTTATACTCGTTAATTGGGAAAAGGGAAATCGAAAATCAAGACTGTTTAAAAATGGCCTCGTCCTCGACGCTGACCATGAGCCCGTTGGTGGCGCGCATGCCGCGCAGGGCCTTGACGGCGTCCCGGGGGAAGGGCGCTGCTCCTGGCCGCCCCCTGCATCCGCGATCCTCACGCCGCCGGGGTCGGCGCGGCGGGGGCGGGCTTGCGGCCGCGGCGGCCGCGGTACAGCAGGTCCTTGTGGGTCACGACCCCCTGCTGCGCCACCGCGTCGATGTCAAATTGCTTGCCCTTCTCCACCAGTCTCGCGTTCAACATATCCAACTCGTTCCTTTCTGTACGTTCGCCCTTCGACCGCGGCCGCCCCCATGGCGGCCCACGCGAAGGTCGTCTTCGGTCGTCCGCCATTATCGTGACGGCCGTGTTCCTGGTTGCGTGAAATCGACCTCGATCATCCACAAAGTCGATCTCCGCCAATGATGAAGCCGCCTTCGGGCACTCATGAAGCCGCCTTCGGGCACCATGAAGCCGCCTTCGGGCACTCATGAAGCCGCCTTCGGGCGTCCATGAAGCCGCCTTCGGGCACCCATGAAGCCGCCTTCGGGCACTCATGAAGCCGCCTTCGGGCGTCCATGAAGCCGCCTTCCACCCTTCGTGAAGTCGCTTTCATGGTCCCCTGAGGCGCTCGACTGGTTACAGTGGAGTACATCTCAGGGTCCCATGAACCCGTCCGCAAGTCATGAAGACCTGCTCTATGGGTTTTCATGACCGGGATCGGAGCCGGCTTCCTTCCTGGATCGTGGGGCGCTTCATCCTTGAATCGCGCCGCTTTTCTGGCACGAACCCCGTCAGGTTGTCAACCCCCACATAACACGCCCGTTGAGGCAGAGTGAGAAAGGAAGATCCTGATGCGCCGATTCAACGAATTTCCGTTTAACCTTCGGTGATAGTACCCACCGGAGGCCAAAACGTGCATGAAAATTTCTATTCCCCGCGACCAAGAGATCTTTTTTCAATCTTTGGCCTTGACCACCGGGACAGGGTGACCACTCTCAGGTCGCTGTGCCAACAGAAAAAAACTTTCACGCCGGCTTCTCCCGCCTTCCACCGCACTTGTGATGATCCAAGTACAATCAAAATGCATTATTTATTTGCTTGCCGTCCCCTTCGGCTATGGTATCTTGTCTTCAGTGGCCATCGCGCCCCAGAAAGGGCAATAATATGTACAAAGCCCCCTCGTGCGAATCTTCCGACAAAAAAGCACAATTTCTTGCGCTTTTTATCATATTTCTCGCCATGGCAGGGTGTGAAGGCCAGCCTGCTCCGGATGTAGCCGTTCTTCCCGTATTGGAAGAGGATTTATCCACTGTCACGTCAGCAGATCTTCCTCCCGGTCATCAACTCGTGTATGAACGGTTGACCTACAAGCGAATCGAAACAGGCGAAATCATTCAAGACCAGATCTCTGGACAATGGAGCGAATTTGCACATCAGCGCGCGGCGCGTCCATACACGAAGTTGAGCTCGGACGAGCCCTGGATTTATCATGAAGAAGTTCGCTCCGAGCCTGTCGATGACGACGTAATCAATGTCATTGCTTTGTCCGCCGGGAGGGAACACCATACATGTGCTGTGACCTACGGCGGTGGCGTCAAATGCTGGGGTAAAAACGACAACGGCCAATGCGGAGTGGGATATGTTTCTAAAACGGTCAACACTCCTACGAGCGCTATCCTTCCCACGGGTGCTGCTTGGTCCATTTCTGCGGGAAATTGAGAAGGAGTAGTACAATGAAACTGTTTATTATTCTCGCTGTACATTTACTTTTGTTAAACACTTCTTGTGAAGAAGACAATAGTCAGAACAATTCTTCGTTGAACAACGTGAATCTTGAGTGTCCGGGTACGTTTCTGGCTTTGGACGATCAGGACTGTATGACTATACCAAATTGTGTTGGCTATCCTGTCGTTCTTGGTCTCTACGATTCCAACGGTATCATTAGAGCCTCGGAGCGAATTTTTTCTGATGCCTTCGGCATTGGGGCTAGCATTAATATATGCAAGCGTGAAGTGCTTTTGAACCCTATTAACAACCAGAATAATCAAAATAACACGATTGGACGCCCCTACTTTTGCAAGAAGTTCAACTCAAATGGCCTATATTTGTCTACAGTTTATGTTGATGAAAAAGACATGGCCGAAGGGTGGGTGCCGTGCGAGACTCTGACCCGGGCACCGGTCTGCGGCAACGGCGTCATCGAACCGGGGGAGCAGTGCGACACTGGCCAATTGGGCACCTTCGAGAGCTGTGCGTTACACTCGGCGGCCTACGGCGGGCCGCAGTACACCGACGGAAACGTGGCTTGCTATGATCGGTCCGGAACCTGCATCTGGAACCTCGGAGACTGTCAGTAGTGCAGGGAATTTCAAGAGCGAAGGCATGGAGGGGTCTTTCGAGCGACTGTCACTCCTTGGCGGCAGGCTCGAAAGCCCACGACCTCCACGAAGGGGAGCTGGTCCACCCAGTTGGGGTGGAGAAAGACGCGGGCGCCGATGATCGTCGCCCTGGCGAATCGGGTGCTACGAAGGCCAGTTGAAGAGCGTGCTGGGCTAGGCCTGGGGGAACAGGGCCTCGAGGTCGTCGAGGCCGCGCACCAGCGTGGCCTGGCCCGCGGCCATGGAGGCGCCGGCCACGTCCTTGAGCCCGGAGCCGGTGGAGAAGACCAGGCAGCGGTGATGCGGCGCCAGGGTGCCCGCGTCCTTGAGGGCCAGCGCGCCGGCGAAGGCGCAGGCGGCGGCGGGCTCGGCGAAGACGCCCGAGTAGGTAGATCGGAAGAGCGTCGTGTAGGGAAAGAGTGTAGATCTCGGTGGTC
>CALKWH010000302.1 GCA_938004375.1 uncultured Pseudomonadota bacterium | reverse complement strand
AGATCGTATTCGGTGACTGGAGTTCAGACGTGTGCTCTTCCGATCTAGAATGCGCAGCATGGCCGATACCTCTGGGTCAAACCATCCCACATTCGCGCGGATCATGCAAACGGTCGTTGTCAGAAGCGCCACAGGAGGCCGGCGCCCAGGTGGAGCACGAAGCCGTCCGCTGGGACCTCGCCGTGGATCGTGCGGTGGAAGGAAAGTTCGGGGACGATCGCCCAGCGCGGGGACAGGGCGTACTCGAGGTTGACGAACCCGCCCAGCATCGTTCCCTGGGCGTTTCCGCCGCCTTCTGGGTAATAGAGGCCCCAGACCACTCGCGGTCCGCATGAGAGGCTCCAGTCGCGGTTCAGATCGCGGGTGAACACCACCGGCAGTTGGGCGAACAGGTGCCAGGCATTGGTGGTGGTCTGGCTCTCGGCGGTCTTCGCGGTGCCCAGCGTGGGGATCGCGGCCACGCGCCAGGTGGCGCCGCGGTAGAAGCGCCATCGCACCGACGCGTCAAGCCCGACCGTGTAGAGGCGCAGCCCCGCGTCCAGGTCCTCGAAGAGCCCACGGCGGGCGGTGACCAGCGCCTGGCCCGAGGGGGAGCGCGTGTCCTGGGGGAGGTCGCGCAGCAGCAGGCCGTCGACGCCGGCCCCCAGCTCCCAGCGGCCCGGCATCACCGGGTCCGCGCGATGGAGGGTGGACACCGACGGGCAGCCGGTGAAGAGCAGGGCGGCGACGCACGCCAGCGGGAGCGCGGTGAGCCGCGGGACGCTCATCGCGCGCCTCCGGCGGCTTTCGGGTGGGCGCGGAAGAAGTCCACGATGAGCGTGTTGCCGTCGAAGTCGCGACAGACCGGGCCGATGCGGTTCTCGCCCAGGTAGGCGTAGCCCCCGGGCCAGGTGTGGCCTCCGCCGTCGATGCGCAGCAAGGAGACGTCGGCGGCGCAGCCGGGCCAGGCGAACAGGGTGGCCGTGATCCCGTCGCCGGGGACGCCGTCGGGCAGGGCGGAGGTCACGGGCTCCGGGTCGCAGCCGTTGCGCACGCGCCAGGCCTCCATGGTCCCGGCGACGCCGGCCTTGACGCCCTCGTTCTCACCGGCGATGCAGGAGTCCGACGAGGCCTCGTAGCGCCAGCAGGGATCGGCGGTGCCGTGGACGTGCAGGACGGCCACCGCGGGGCCGGTCGCCAGGCAGTTCCCGCCGGCGGCCTCGAATTGGTTGGCGCCGCCCACGGGGGCGATGGCGGCGAGGACGTTGGGGCGCTCGCAGGCCCAGCGGTGGGAGAGGGCGCCGCCGTTGGAGATGCCGGTGGCGTGCACGCGGACCGGGTCCACGGGGATCACGCGGCCCACGGCGGCGTGGAGGTCGTCGAGGTAGCGCAGGTCGTCCACGCCCTCACGGCAGGCGCCTCCCGAGGCGCAGTTCCAGCCGTCACGGCCCCCGCCGGCGTTCCAGGTGCGGATGTTGCGCAGCGGGCGGGAGCCCGTGCCGTCAGGGAGCACGACAGCGAAGCCCGCTGCGGTGGCCACGGGCACCAGGCAGGCGGGGTTCTCCCGGTCGCCGTCGGGACAGGTGACCCGCGCGGCCGCCGCCCGGTTGCCCCCGCCGCCGTGGAAGGCGTAGATGACGGGCAGCGGTGAGGCGCCGTCCCACGAGGCGGGCACGTGCAGGTCGAAGGCGCGATCGGTGTGGCCGGGCACGGGGCACGCGATCCGCGCCCCCGGGCGCGCGTCCCCGGCGTCGCATTCGTCGAGCTGGAAGCCGCAGGCCGTGAAGAGGGTGGCGAGGACCGCCGCGAGCAAAGGGGGAAGGAGGAGCCGACGACCAGGATGCATGAGAGCCAATGTAGCACGGGCCCGCCGGAAGTCGATCAACCTGTTGGACGTCGGCCTGTTGGACGTCGGCATTGACAGCCCCCCTTGGCAGGAGCATAGTTTTTCGACTGTCCAATTTTTTAGCTAAATCTGTTGCGATGGAAAAACGGAGTTAGATGAATCATGTCAAGAGACCAAAATCCCAGGGCTTTTTCATGGAACGCAGCGATCCGGCTGATACCGCTGCTGCTCGCAGCGGGGTTGGTCCAATGCGGAGGGAAGAGCAAGGAGTCCTCGCCGGCGGCCCCCGCGTCCCCGGCGGTGTCCGGCCCGGCTGCGCCCCCGGACATGACGACGGTCCCCGCGCCGGACATGGCCCCGCCGCCCGCCGTTCCGGAGAGGGCACCCGAGTATGTGGGCGGCTGGCTCGACGCGCAGGGCAAGGAGGTCCTCCGGCTGCCGGAATACCGGACGTTCCAGTTCGTCGCGCCCGACCTCGCCAGCGCCTGCAAATACGACCAGTTCGGGTTCCTGCGCCATTGCGTGGTGGTGGACCGCGCCGGCCGGGTTGGAAAGGAGCTCGCCGGTCCGCTGGTGGTCGCCCTGCAGAACGAGGAGAAGAAACCTCTGTACCAGGTGGAGATGGACCGGGGCCAGGAGAAGTCTCCTTATCTCGGGGTGCTGGGGCCGGATCTGGAGCCAATCCTGTTTACTCAATACGCCAGCATCGATTGCGTGGCCTCCTGCAGGTCGTTCATCACCCTGGAGAAGGACGACTCCGACGCGATGCACAGGCGGAACCAGAACTACAGCGTGCCCGTCAACGAGTACACCTACCGCCTGCACGACCGGCGCGGATCGGAAATGAAGGTGCTCCTGGGGCCCGCCGTCGTGGGCGCGGAGATCGTCCCCGATTTCGTCGAATGGCTGATGACCCCGGCCGGCGGTGCGCGGTTGGCGCCCTTCCGAAGGAAAAACGCGTGGGGGCTCGTGAACCTCGCGGGGAAGGTGGTCATGGAGCCCACCCACGAGGTGCTCCGGACCCTGCCCTCGGGCGCGGCGCTCATCGGCGCGGAGTGCAACGAGAATTACCTGATGTCGGATTATGTCTCCTGCAAACGATGGGAGGTCCTCGACCCGAAGGGTCAGACGCTGGTCGGCCCCGTATCGCGGCTGGCGCTCCCCATCGGCCGGGAGATGCGCAACCTGGTTCTGTACAACGAAAACTCGTGCGTGCTCTTCAAGGAGGACGGGACCCCGGTGACCTTCGAGGGATGTGATGGGCTCCTGGACCTGCCGTCCGCCCGCAGGGTCGCGTTTCTCAACAAGGAGAGCGGTCTCTGGGGGTTGGCCGACGACACGGGGAAGACGCTCGTGGAACCGACCTGGCGCCACGTGGGCCGGCGCGGCCTGGACGACCGAAACCTGAACGAGTCGGTCTACGGTGAGCCCGAGGCCGGGCTGATCCCGGTCATGACCCGGGACGCTAGCGGGATCGAGCAGGAGGGGGCCGTGGACCTGGAAGGAAAGGTGGTCATCGACCTGAAGTGGGAGCGGGTGTGGCACACCGAGGACCTCGTCTATGTGCGCTCCGGGGGCAAGTGGGGGGTGTTGGATCGCGCCGGCACGGAGCTCCTGTCCCCTCGGTACGAAAAACTGGAGAGAATCTCCACGGGAGGGGACGTCCATTATTTCCCTGTGCAAGATGGCAAGAACTGCCATGTCACGCCCAAGGGGGTCGAGGTGCTGTGCGGCACAGACGACTTCCTGCCGCGGTCGAGGCACCACCTGATCGTGGAAAAAAATAAAAAACGATACCTGCATGCGTACGCCACCGGCAAGCAACTGGTGGAGCCGCCGCTCCCGAAAAAGATGCACGGCCTCGAGTTGTACGTGGACAGGAAAGCCCGAACCATCGCATGGGCTTCGGAGACCCCCGAGGGGCGCGTCCTGTATGCCCTCGTGGGGCCGGACGGTCCCCTGACGCCCTTCCGCTATTCGGAACTGGGCGCCGGCCGGCCCGGTTTCGTCTCGAAGTCAGCGCCGGCCCTGACGCCCTTTTTCATCGACAACCGCAAGCCGGTGCAGCCGAAGCCCTAGGAGCCTGTCGGGGAAATCCGACCGAAAAGCCACGAGGCGAGAAAATGCCGGGAATGAGGCGTTTTGAGGGAGAATATTGGGAATCTTCGACCGAAAAACAACGAAATGGCCGGATTTTCGCAACCCGTGGGGCGACCAAGGTTTTCCCCGACAGGCTCCTAGATGTCAGTCACTGGATCCAATCTCGCCCGGAATATGATATGTTGGGCCGCTTCCCGGGGGCAGGACCCTCGGGCGGTCGAGGATGGCGATGGGAAGAAGTGAACGCGAGGAGATGGAAGTATCGAGGTTGCGGCTGGGGCTCGCGGCCTTCGTGAGCGAGGCGCCCAAGCGCGCGGTGCGCGGCAAGCGCAAGGTCCAGAAGTACGTCGAGGAGTTGTCGAACTGGCTCAACGAGGTGGCGTTCTTTGTGCATGACCCAGGCCGTGGTCTGGATCTGGTGCTGGCCTTCTTCGAGTCCGACAACGAGCTGTTGCACGGCTGCGTCGATCACGAAGATCTGTTGAAAAAGGTGTTCACCGAGAACGCGTTCGGCCTGCTGTGCGACTACGCCAGGCGGCTGCCCGAGACCCCCGACGACGTGCCCCGGCGGGTGCTCGACGGCATCCTGTCCGGGCGCGAGGGCATCCGGGACCAGCTCGCCGGCCTCGCCTCGGACTGGCTCGAGCCCCGGGTCATCGAGGACATGCACCGGCGGGCCCTCGAGAAGGCCGAGGCCGCCACGAACGAGAAGCGGCGGCTCGCCTGGCTCGACATCGCCGCGGCCCTGGCCCGCGAGATGCTCGACCCCGAGCGCTTTCTGGCCACCCTGGAGAAGATGTACGGCGAGATCCCATCCTACGCAGGCGTGATGGTGGCCGAGATCCACGTGCGCCTGGGCGAGTTCGACATGGCCGCCCGCTGGCTGCTGCGCGAGCCCCCCGGGGACGAGGATCTGGAGACCTGGGACCGCCTGGGCGACGAGGTGCTCGACGGCCTCGAGGACGAGGACCGCGCGCGTCGCTTCTTCCTGCAGTTTTTCCGCATGCGGCGCACGGTCACCCTGCTCGACGATGTGCCCGAGTTCTTCCCGGACCTGACCGAGGAGGCGTTCGTGCGCCAGGAGGCGTCCGAGATCATGCGCGATTTGCGCTTCTCTACGTACGACGCCACCTTCCTCGTCGACGCCGGGCACCCCGAGCTCGCCGACCGCTACGTGGTCGCGCGGCGCAACCAGCTCGCCGGGCAGGACCCGGCCCTGCTCGAGGAGCTCGCCGACCTGCTGGCCTACAACCGGGGCGGGCTCGGCGCCACCCTGCTGTACCGCCAGCTCCTCGAGGAGCTGCTGGAGCGGAACCGCCCGCAGGAGGTCGAGCAGGGTCTGTCCTTCGTGAACATGATCGACCTGCTCGACGAGCGGGTGGACGACTGGTCCGGCGTGGCCGACACCGACACCTACGTCCGTGATCTGCAGGCGCGGCACGCGGACAAGGTCTCGTTCTGGGTCCGCGCCGGGTTCACCGCCGACGAACCATGAACGGGGGTCGTCTCCCCCGCAAGGAGTGATCGTCATGAAGAAGTTGCTGTTCCTGTCGTTGTCTGCGTTGTTGCTCCTTTCGCTGGCCGCCGCGTGCGGCAAGAAGAAGGATGAGAAGAAGGCGACCGACGCCCCCGCCATGGGTGCCGAACCCGCGCCCGGGCCTGCCCCCGACATGAAGCCGGAGCCCACCCCCGAACCGCCGAAGTCCGACGTGGCGGCCAAACCCGATCCGGTCCCCCCGCCCGCGGCGACGCCCCCCACGCTCACCGCCCTGGCCGAGCTGGGCACGCCCATGGTCGCCGTGCACGTCGAGCTCGCCAAAATCTTCGCCAGCCCAGCCTTTTTGGCCACCGGCCTCGAGGACAAACTCAACTCCGAGCTCATGGATGACGAGGACTTCGACCGCGTCGCCGTGAGCGCCTGCCTGGGCCTGGAGTTGAAGAAGGTCTCGACGCTGGTGACCTCGGTGACCGTGTTTGCCAACTCCGAGAAGGACCTGGTCATCCTGGCCGAAACGCCGGTGGACAGCGCGAAGCTGCTGAACTGCATGAGGGAGGCCAAAAAGAAAAATAAGAGCCGCATGACCGAGACGGACTACGGCGCCGTCAAGGGCTTCAAGGTCGTCGACAAGGACGGGGACGTGACCCACCTGGTGCCCGTGGGCAAGCACCGGATCCTGTTCGTCATCGGCGAACAGAAGGACCTGGTCGCGAAACTGAAGGTCGGCGAGGGCCATCTGGGCACTGGCGAGGTGGCGGGCTATTTCCATGGCGGTCCGCAGGCCGTGAAGGTCGTGCTGCGCAACCTGCCGCTGGAGAAGATCAACCAGGCAGGCGGCGCGGTGCAGTTCCCCAACCTGAAGTCGGGGGACCTGGACGCCCAGGTCGCCCTGGACGCCGGCCTCCGGGTGGACGTGCGCCTCGACGCGAAGGACCCGAAGGCCGCCGAAGCCCTGGTCGCCATGGGGACGATCATGAAGGGACTCGCCCAGATCCGGGAACAGATGACCGCGATCGGCCTGGATCCGTCTCTGGTCGACGCGATCCAGTTGAAGGCTGCCGGTCCCGTGGCCACGCTGGCCTTCGAGCTGGACGCCGCCCGCGCCGCCGCCGTTGCCGCGGTGGTGAAGAAGTTGGTGGACAAGGACGCCGCGCCCGCCGCCGCACCCACCCCGTGATTTCTCTTTCGTGATCCCGCGGAAAACTCAGAAATCCCCGAACAACTGGGACATCTTCATCGAGAGGGCGATGGCGATCTTGTAGAGCGAGGAGATCGAGGGGGAGCTCTCGCCGCGCTCGATCTGGGAGAGCAAACTGATGGAGAGTTGGGTGCGCCGCGCGAGCTGCTTGAGAGTCAGGCCCTTGGACTTGCGCATCCGGCGGATGTTGTCGCCGATGATGCGGTGGAGCTCGCCCTCCTTCTCGAGGAGGAGGCCCTTCTTCTGGGCGATCTTGAACAGGATGGCGCGCAGATCATCGATGGAGAACGGCTTCTTGAGATAGGCGCTCACGCCATAGCCGATGGAATCGGCGGCGGTCTCGACGGAAGGATATCCCGTGAGGATGACGATGGACACGTCCTCGTCGAAGGCGCGGATCTGGCCCAGCAGGTCCATGCCTGACAACTTGGGCATCATGATGTCGAGGATGATCAGGTGATAGGCGTTGTGCTTGATGTCGTCCAGGGCCTTGGTGGGGTCGCACAGGGTGTTGACCTCGTGGCCCTCCTGGCGCAGGAAGTCCGAGAGGAAGTCGCAGATGTCCCGTTCGTCGTCGACAATCAGAATGTTCATCGCAAGCCCCCTCGCGCCGGGAACGGACACAGATTGGGTCGATTGGCGGTCTCTTGTTTGCTCTTCTGCATGTTGTCGGGGCGAGAGGATTTGAACCTCCGACTTTTCGGTCCCGAACCGAACGCGCTACCAGGCTGCGCTACGCCCCGAAGCTGACCCAAAGTAGATCGGTCGGCATCGGAATTCAAGCTGAAATTGCATGGTGAACGACTATTCTTCGCCATGAAAACCGTGGGCCTCCAGGACACCCCCGACCGCCTGCGCTTCGACCAGTTGCACCGAGCCGATGCGATCCTCGAGCTCGGCGCAGAACCGGTCGTAGTCGAAATGCGGGTTGAAGCCGTTGGCGCAGGAGCTGGCCCGGAAGGCCTCGTAGGGGCAGGCGAAGTGGGCGATCTCGCCGACGAAGCGGTACATCACGAAGAGGCCCTCCCACAGGGGCACGGCCTCCTTGCAGATGGAGCACTCGACGAGGGTGTCGGCGTCGGCGAAGTAGGTGGTCGCCAGGCTCCGGAAGAACGCCGTCTCGCTATCGGTGATTTTCGGGTTGCCTGAGCTCACGTCGCCGCCCTCTCGGGGAGCAGTCTGTTCGGTTTCGCGCGCTGCGTCAAGCTGATTTCCGGGAAGGCGGCGCCTTTTCGCGGGGTTTTGCGGTTCCCGGCGCCTGAAGGCTTGCAAAGGTCGCCCAGGTAGGGGATAGTTTTGACGGCGCCATGGCGCGGGAGACGGGACATGCAAACCAAACACATCCTGAGTAGCGTGCTGGGAATCGGCTGGATCCTCCTCATGGGGTGCTCCCCCGAGGAGAAGAAGACCACCAACAATACGAACAACATCCCGACCTGCACGGACCCGGACGGCGATGCCGACTCGGACGGAATCCCAAACCGGGTCGAGGGTTGCTCCGATCCCGCCCTCGACAGCGACAACGACGGCATCCCCGACTTCGCCGACCCCGACAGCGACAACGACGGCATCGGCGACGTCGTCGAGGCCGGACCCAGCCCGGCGTTTCCCAACGACTCCGACTTCGACGGCACGCCCGACTACCGCGACGTCGACAGCGACAACGACGGCATGCTCGACGGAGATGAGGACCGAAACGGCGACGGGCGCGTCGGCCAGTGCGGCACCACCTGCCCGCTGGGCAACGAGTGCCACGCCTCCCAGACGTGCGTCGACGGGCAGTGCGTCCTGAGCTTCAACATCGAGTGCTCCATGGGCGAGACCAGCCGGACCCGGCCCGACACCGACGGCGACGGCGTCCCCGACGGCCAGGAGGGCTCCCGCATCTGCCTGCCCCTGGAAGAGGGCAGCCTCTTCGGGCGCAAGCCCGTGCAGTTCTCGGCGAGCGCCTCGGGGTTCTACAAGATCGCCACCGAGGAGCAGGCCACCGTCCTCGAGGCGGCGATCACCAACGCCCCGGACTCCGGCGCCAAGCTCGTCGACATGCCCTGGGACGTCGCGATGGTTTCGGGCTTCTCGGCCCACACGCCCTCGACGGCCGAGCTCGAGGCCGAGGTGAACACCCTGCTCGGGCGTCTGACCACCCGCTTCGGCGCCGGCTCGGTCGTGCGCTCCTCGGGCGTGCGCAAGTTCAGCCACGACGAGTTCCCGGTGGTCATCGACATCGCCGTGGAACTGGTCGCTGCGGCCCCCTTGGACGTGCGCGAGGCCCGAAAGGGCGTGATCGCCGCCCTGCTGAACGTCGCCGAGACCGATGTGAGCGATCCGGGCGCCCCCCTGGGCGCGTCCGGCACCCGCTTCCTTCTGCGCCTGCTGGTCCTGCGCCGTCACCCCACGCCGGCGGACCCCCGCGACTTCCTGTTCTTCCAGGGGGGCGTCGCCCTGTGGGACCACTACGTCGACAACGCACGTCAGACGGGCTTCCTGGTCGACGACCTGTCCAACGGCAGCGGCCTCGCCGAGTTCACCGCCGCGTTCGAGGACGAGTGCGAGGGCTACTATTTCTCGCCCACCCTCAAGGCGGACATCGTCTGGGTCATCGACGAGAGCGGCTCCATGGGCGAGGAGCGCAACTCCGTGCGCGACAACGCCGTGTATTTCTTCCAGCACGCGGCCGCCGCCGGGCTGGATTTCCGCATGGGCGTCGTGGACATGAACATCGACAACGAGGGCACCTTCTGCACCGGCGCCGACGCCAGCGGCGACCGTTTCCTGCTCCCCGGTGCCGAGGCCGCGTTCGCCGCCTGCGCCTATGCCCCCCACGGCGCCCTGGTCGAGGACGGCTCCACCGAGAACGGCCTGAACCAGGCCCGTCAGGCCCTGGAGAATCACATCCAGACCGGCGACCAGTACAAGGACATCCGCAGCGACGCGCTGCTGGTTTTCATCTTCATGACCGACGAGAACGACGAGGAGGCCGAGGAGCGTGACTGCACCGGCCCCTACAACGACCCCGGGGTGGTGTCCTGCCTCGAGGGGACGCCCTCGAACTCCTACCGCGTCCTGCGCGACGCCCTGCTGCAGCGCCAGGCCGGCGAGGGTCCCGGCGGCGTGGCCCACGCCATCATCGGCTACCCCGAGTCCTGCCTGGGCACCGGCGGCGGCACCGCGGCCGAGCCCGGCACCGGCTACTACGAGCTGGCCATGGCCACCGGTGGGCTCATCGGCTCGGTCTGCGCCGCCGACCTTGGCATGACCATGGATCTCATCCTCGACAGCATCGTGGCCGAGGCCTCGCCGCTCACCCTGATGCACTTCCCCATCTCGGTGAGCATCGCCGCCAGCCTGGACAACGGCCCCCTGTGGCGCTCCCGCGTCAACGGCTTCGACTACCATGCCTCGACCAACTCCATCGTCTTCTACGGCCAAAGCTTCACCCCCGGCGTCATCGCCGAGGTGTTCGTCTCCTACCGGCGGTGGGTCACGGGCGTCGCCCCGGTCGACTAGGTTTTCGTCCCAAAGATTCTTTCCTCTCCCCCAGGTATGTCGCACCCCGGTGGGGTGCATCCATACCTTCGCTGGTCTGTACGCCCGCGTTGCGGGCGGTCACCCGTGCCTGCGAGGGGGACGGCGCCGTTGGCGGGGTCGGGCTCCCATATAAATAATCGATTGAAAAATCGGCCACTCCTGCTACTCTGTTGCGGGTACGTTTTCAGGAGGAAGTCGTCATGAAAAAGCAAATCAAGCTGGTCCTTGCCCTGTTCGCGTTCGTGCTGGGCCTCTCGCCGTCTTTCGCGTCGGCCCACCCGGTGACGGTGGACGGCACCTCGACGGAGTGGGATTGGGCACTCACCACCACGTTCGACAACCTGGGGCACCTGGTCCGCAACACCTCGCACCAGGGGCAGTACGTGTGGAAGGATCGGGCGACGGACGAGCGCACCGACCTGGCATCCCCCGATCCCCGGGTCGATTTAACCCAGTTTCGGGTGACCGGCGACGCCACCAACGTCTACTTTCTGGCGAAGTTCACCGACATCACCCAGACCTTCGGCGACGGCGTCACCCAGTTGCAGATCGCCGTGCGCACCACCGGCGCCGGCGGCCAGACCTGGCTGGGCGGCAACTCGGACACCCAGGTGGACGCGGCGGCCGCCTGGGACTACCTGATCCAGACCCGCTTCGGCTCGGCCTCGTCGGGCGAGGCCGCCCCCAACGTCTGGACCCACGACTTTGTGGCCACCCCTGCGGGCAACGCCATCATCAGCGACGCCAACGACCTGATCGAGATCCGGGTTCCCTGGACCGCGCTGGGCCTCTCCGGTCCTCCCACCTACGGTCTCAAGTTCACGGTGGCCGCCTTCCGCTCCGAGACGAACGACGACACCAAGGACGTCACCGGTTCCTCCGACGCGCTGGACGCCGTGACCACCTATGGCGATCCCAACCCCGCCGACACGCGCAACACCTGGGCCGAGGTCAGCGACGCCGTGGTGAACTACCACTTCCAGGTGTTCTTCAAGACGACCACCGGCGAGGTCTACAGCCCGATTTTGATTAGCGAGGTGATGAGTCATCCCTCTAGTGGGTCATCAAGCGATGAATGGGTTGAATTTACTAATATTAGCCCGGTTCAGATTGAACTGACAAATTACAAAATCGGTGATGAAGAAACAATTGTAAGTGGTTCTGGCGAGTCAATGAGATATTTTCAGTCTGGCACCATCAATCCGAGTGCCATCTATATTTGGGCCGTCAATGCAGGGAATTTCTTTAGTAATTATGGAGTTGACGCGACCTATTGTAATGTTCAAAACGGAAGAACTGTACCGCTGACGCTTGGGTATTCCAATTGGGTAACCTCAAATTCGTGGGATCTCGGAAATAATGACGGTGTTCTTATTCTCGATCCGCACGATACGGTGATTGATGTAGTGAACTGGGGAACTGAATCTTGGCCGGGGATGACCGTTGGAGTGGTCACCGCGACGGGCAGTACTCGCCAGCGCATTATCGCAAACCGGGACCGAAACGACGTTCCCGGAGATTTTCAGACCAGCGCGACGCACACCCCCTTCGTCGTTACCCTCGACCTCGATGAAGACTGGGTGACCACCGGTGACAACTGCCCCAACGACGCCAACCCGGGGCAGGAAGACGTTGACTTGGACGGCGTGGGCGACGTGTGCGACAACTGCCCGGCGGACGCGAACGCGGACCAGGCCGACGGCGACGCCGATGGCGTGGGCGACGTGTGCGACACCGACCGGGACGGCGACGGGGTCTCCGACCTCACGGACAACTGCCCCGATGACACCAACGCGGACCAGGCCAACGCCGACGCCGACTCCTTAGGCGACGTGTGCGACAACTGCCCGGGCCTGACCAACGAGGATCAGGCCGACCTGGATCTGGACGGCACCGGCGACGTGTGCGACACGGACCGCGACGGGGACACCATCCTGAACGGGGTGGACAACTGCCCCGACGTGGCGAACCCGGACCAGGCGGATCTGGACCTCGATGGCCTCGGTGACGTGTGCGACCTTGACCGCGACGGCGACACGATTTTAAACGGGGTGGACAACTGCCCCGACGCGGCGAACCTGGATCAGGCCGACCTCGACGGCGACCTGCTCGGCGACGCGTGCGACCCCGATGACGACGGCGACACGGTCCTCGATGGCGTGGACAACTGTCCGCTGGTGGCCAACCCGCTGCAGACCGACACCGACAGCGACCTGGTGGGTGACGCGTGCGACAACTGCGCGACGGTGAACAACCCGGGGCAGGCCAACTCCGACGCGGACGCGTTCGGCGACGCGTGCGACAACTGCGCCCTGATCGCCAACCCCGGCCAGGAGAACTCCGACGCGGACGCGTTCGGCGACGCGTGCGACAACTGCGATCTGGTCGACAACCCGGACCAGGCCGACGGCGACAGCGACGGGGTGGGCAACGTATGCGACAACTGCCCGACGGTGGCCAACCTGAACCAGCTCGACGGCGATCTCGACGGCGATGGCGACGCGTGCGACAACTGCCCGTCGATGGCCAACGCGGACCAGGCCGACGGCGATCTCGACGGCGTGGGGAACGTGTGTGACAACTGTCCGACGGTGGCCAACCTGAACCAGCTCGACGGCGACGGCGACGGCGATGGCGACGCGTGCGACAACTGCCCATCGGTGGCCAACGCGGACCAGGTCGACGGCGATCTCGACGGCGACGGTGACGTGTGCGACAACTGCCCGACCTTGGCCAACGCGGACCAGGCCGACGGCGACGGCGACGGCGATGGCGACGCGTGCGACAACTGCCCGTCGGTGGCCAACGCGGATCAGGCCAACTTCGATGGCGACAGCGCCGGCGACGCCTGCGAGACCTGCGACGAGGATCCGCTGAAGCTAGCCCCCGGCCAGTGCGGCTGCGGTACCCCGGACACGGACACGGACACGGACTCCATCGCCGACTGCGTGGACAACTGCCCCTCGGACGTGAACCTCGATCAGGCGAACGCGGACGGCGACGCGCAGGGTGACGTCTGCGACCCGGATGACGACAACGACACGATCCTGGACGGGGCGGACAACTGCCCGCTGCTGGCGAACACCGACCAGTTGAACACCGACGGCGACGGGCTGGGGAACGTGTGCGACCCGGATGACGACAACGACGGTGACCTGGACGGGGCGGACAACTGCCCGCTCTTGGCCAACCCCGATCAATTGAACACGGACGGCGATGCGCTGGGCGACGCGTGCGACCCGGATGACGACAACGACGGTGACCTGGACGGGGCGGACAACTGTCCGCTGGTGGCCAACCCCGACCAGTTGGACACGGACGGAGACGGGCTGGGCGACGTGTGCGACCCGGACGACGACAACGACACGATCCTCGACGGGGCGGACAACTGCCCGCTGCTGGCGAACACCGACCAGTTGAACACGGACGGCGACGGGCTGGGGAACGTGTGCGATCCGGACGACGACAACGACGGCGACCTGGACGGGGCGGACAACTGCCCGCTGGTGGCCAACGCCGATCAGTTGGACACGGATGTCGATGGGCAGGGCGACGCCTGCGATCCGGACGACGACAACGACACGATCCTGGACGGGGCGGACAACTGCCCGCTGCTGGCGAACACCGATCAGTTGAACACGGACGGCGATTCGCTGGGGAACGCCTGCGACCCGGACGACGACAACGACGGCGACCTGGACGGGGCGGACAACTGCCCGCTGGTGG
>CALKWH010000301.1 GCA_938004375.1 uncultured Pseudomonadota bacterium | reverse complement strand
ACCACCGAGATCTACACTCTTTCCCTACACGACGCTCTTCCGATCTCACACGGGCGCGCCGCTGCGCAGGCTGGAGGGCCACAACGGGTGGGGGATGGCCCTGGCCTTCAGTTCCGACGGTCACAGGCTTTTCTCGGGAGGCCAGGACAAGCTCCTGCACGTCTGGGACGCGGACACCGGCGCCGGGCTCCGGAAGCACCCGGTCCCCGACTCCGTGTTCTCCCTGGTCACCGCGGACGACCGACTCCTGGTGGGCCTCAACAGTGGACGGATTCTGGTCTGGGATCCGGAGGGGACCCGCGTGGTCGAGACGCTCGCCGCACACGAGAAATGCGCCTCCGGGCTCTCGCTGTCCCCCGACCGGAAGACCCTCGCCTCGAGCGGTATGGATCGGCGGATCATCCTATGGAGCGCCCGGAACGGGAGCTGGACCCGGGTGCGTACCCTCGAGTTCCATGGCGCCTGGGTGAGCAAGGTCCGCTTCTCCCCCGACGGACGGCACTTCGCCGCGGCCAGCGACGATCACAGCGTCACCCTCTGGAAGACCGGCGCCCCCTCACCCCTCCGGGTCTTTCACACGCGCAAGGAAGCCCTCACCGTGGACTTCGTCGGTCCGGAACCGCGCCTGCTGGTCGGCGACGAGCGCCGCTTCCTGCTGCACCGGCTCGCACTCCCGGAGGCCGGCTGGACCGCCTCGCAATGGCTCCGGCACGCCGAGGAGGTCAGCGGGTTGCGGCGCGAGGGCATCTCCCTCGTGCCGGTCGACCCGAGGAAGGTCCCCGCCGCCGAGGCCCTGCGCGTCCTCGATCAATGAACCGTGAGCCGGATCACGCCCGCACGACTCCCCCCTCTCCTCTCCGATCGGCTGCATGGACAGGATCCCGAAACGGGAGTATGAACATCCCCGCCGGGCACGGATTCGATTCCATGAGGCCCGGCACCACCCGAGGAGTCTCCCATGAACACCCTTCTTACCCTGTTACTGTTGTTCTCGCTCCCCACGCCCGGGGCGCCCGGCCCGGTCGTTTCCAAGGCCACGCTCCCGCGCCAGCTGCCCGCGTTCCGGACGCCCGCCGAGCGCGCCAAGGACTCCAACCAGCAATTGGTCGATTACATGGTCGCGCACCCAGAGCTCTACGGGATCACCGTGCCGCCGCCCGCCGGGTTCACCATGTACGCCGAGTTCGACGCGGTCGACACCATGTACCTGGTGTACGACGACTACAACCGGGACTACTACGTCGACCTGATCGAGGCCGCCACCGACTACGTGGACGTGGTGCTCTGGCACTCCGACGCCCAAGCCGAGATCGCTCAGATTTTGCAGTCCCGCCTCTCCCCGGAGGCGCTGGCCCGCGTCTCCTACCTCGATTTCTACGACACCCCCCACTACGTCTTCACCTCGCCATACGAAATCGATTCGGCGGTGGACTCCATCTGGGCGGTGGACTTCGGACCGTTCTTCACGAGGAACGAATCCGGCGAGATCGCCATCGTCGATCCGCACTACTACATCGACCGCATCAACGACAACGCCATTCCCGACAAGATGGGGGACGTCCTGGACATGACCGTGTGGCGGCCGGACCTGAACCTGGAGGGCGGCAACCTGTTCTCCGACGGCCTGGGCACCTGCTACTCCACCACGGTGGTCCACGAGGCGAACGCCAAGTACACCGCAACGCAGATCGACCAGATCATGGCCGACTACTTCGGCTGCCAGAAGATGATCTGGCTGACTCCGCTCAGCGAGGAGGGAACCGGCCACATCGACATGTTCTTCATCCTCGCGTCCCCCACGGACGTGATCGTGGGCTCGTTCACCCAGTCGCAGGACGCCACGAACCGGATCGTCATGGACGACAACGCCGCCCTGCTGGCCGGAGAGACCAACTTCGCGGGGGACACCCTCACCGTGCACCGCATCCCCATGCCCAACCCCGGCCAGGATTACTACGGCCGCGTGTGGCGCTCCTACACCAACGGCCTGCGCCTCAACGGCGGCTACCTCGTGCCGGTGTTCGAGGAGCACACCGCCTACCAGCTCGACGCCCTCGCCGTGCTCGAGGGCGCGCTGCCCGGCGTGACCCCCGTGCCCGTGGCCTCCGACGGCATCATGCCCTGGGGCGGCGCCATCCACTGCACCACCCGCAGCAAGCCCGTGGGCCCGGCCTACCTCGCGGCCACAGAGCCAGACTGGCTGTGCGGCGGCGCTCCCTTCTGCGACGACTGCACCGACGAGTGCGCAGCCGACGAGGTCGGCTGCACCGAAGACGGCGACCGCTTCACCTGCGGCAACACCGACACCGACGCCTGCCGCGAGCGCATCGTCATGGCTTGCCCGGCCTCGGCCCCCTGCAGTGAGGGGGCCTGCGGTGGCGAGGCCTGCACCGACGCCTGTCTGCCCTGGGAGATCGGCTGCGTGGACGACGACAGCCGCTTCATCTGCGCAGAGGGAGGCGACGGCGACTACTGCATCGACCCCGTGGCGTTCGCCTGCGGGACCGGCCGCACCTGCTCGGGCGGCGTGTGCGTCCCGGACGGCGGTGGCTGCGGCGCGATCACCTACGACGGCGAGTGCCAGGGCGACGTCTCCGTGTGGTGCGAGGATGGCGAGCTCGTGGCCTACGACTGCACCGTCGACGGCATGACCTGCGGCTACCTCGCCTCCGAGGGCTACTACGACTGCGTGGACTTCACCGCCTGCACCGACGGCTGCGAGCTCGGCGCCACCCGCTGCGCCGACGGGAACCTCGCCCGCCAGGTCTGCGCCGAGGCCTTCGACGGAGACCGCTGCCTCGAGTGGAAGTCCTTCGACTGCGAGGACGGCACCACCTGCGTCGACGGCGCCTGCGTCACCCCCTGCACCGACGCCTGCACCGAGGGCGAGCTCGCCTGTGCCGACGAGGAGACGCTCACGACCTGCACCCGCAACGCGACCACCGGCTGCACCGAGCTGGTGCCCACCGCCTGCGACGACGGCCAGACCTGCCGCGACGGTGCCTGCGTCACCCCGAAGAAGGCCGACGACGGCTGCTCCTGCAGCACCGGCCGGAGCTCCTCCTCCCCCGCCTTCCCCTCTTTCCTGCTGCTCCTGGGCCTCGCCGCCTTCTTCCTGCGCCGCCGCCTGATCTGACCGAAGAGGCTTCCCTCCTGAGACCGGCGGCTGACCCTGTGGCGCCGCCAGGCTTCGTCACCTTCATTTTCCTGTGGGATTCGTAGGTCAACCGAGGCGCCGCTCGAGGGCGGCGAGCTGGGTCCACAGTTCCGCCGGGAGGCGGTCGCCGAACGAAGCGTAGTGCTCGTGGATGGACGCGGCCTCGCGCCTCCAGCCCTCGCGGTCGACGGACAGGAGCTCGCGCAGATCTTCCCCGGAGACGCCCTCGGGGCAATCGATGGCGTCGGGTGTCGGCATGAAGCCGATCTCCGTCTCCTGGGCGCGGCCCGTCCCCTCGCAGCGCTCGAACACCCACTTCAGCACGCGGCTGTTCTCGCCGTAGCCGGGCCAGATGAACTTCCCGTCGGGGGACTTGCGGAACCAGTTGACGTAGAAGATCTTCGGCAGTTTCTCCGGGGTGGTGCGGGTGCCGATCCGAATCCAGTAGGCGAAGTAGTCCCCCATGTGGTACCCGCAGAACGGGAGCATGGCGAAGGGGTCGCGCCGGACGGTCCCGGCCTTCAGATCCAGGGCCGCGGCGGTCACCTCGGAGCCCACGATGGAGCCCAGGAACACGCCGTGGTTCCAGTCGAAGGCCTGGTGCACCAGGGGAACGGTGGACGGGCGGCGGCCGCCGAAGAGGAAGGCGCTGATGGGCACGCCGGCGGGATCCTCCCACTCGGGGGCGATGGACGGGCACTGCCGCGCCGGCGCGGTGAAGCGCGAGTTGGGGTGGGCGGCGACGCCGTCCCCCTTCTTCTCCGGGTTGCGGTCCCACTCCCGGCCCTTCCAGTCGACGATCCTCCCGGCGGGGGCGTCGTAACCGATGCCCTCCCACCAGACGTCGTCGTCCTCGGTGAGCGCCACGTTGGTGAAGATGGTGTTCTTCCGGATGGTGTGCATGGCGTTGGGGTTGCTCTGCATCGAGGTGCCCGGCGCCACGCCGAAGAAGCCGTTCTCGGGGTTGATCGCCCTCAGGACGCCGTCGGCGTCGTACTTCATCCAGGCGATGTCGTCCCCCACGGTCTCGACCTTCCAGCCCGGCACGGTGGGGATGAGCATGGCCAGGTTGGTCTTGCCGCAGGCGGACGGGAACGCGGCCGCGACGAAGCGACGCTTCCCCTCGGGGTTCGTGATGGCCAGGATGAGCATGTGCTCGGCCAGCCAGCCCTCGTCCCGGGCCATCACCGAGGCGATGCGCAGGGCCAGGCACTTCTTGCCCAGCAGCGCGTTGCCGCCGTAGCCCGAGCCGTAGGACCAGATGGTCCGCTCCTCGGGGAAGTGGGAGATGTACTTCT
>CALKWH010000300.1 GCA_938004375.1 uncultured Pseudomonadota bacterium | reverse complement strand
GAGATCGTATTCGGTGACTGGAGTTCAGACGTGTGCTCTTCCGATCTAGCTACCCGGGGAAACTGATATTGTTTCCAATTAATTCTTTGGGGGGTTCAGTGCGCGCTCTTTGTCTTCTTTGAGCGCGACGAGGGCGTCCTTGGCCGGGCCGTCGGGCAGGTTCTCGATGGCGCCCGCAAGGATCTCGATGTCGTGCTTGCAACGGTCCACCACCGCGTCGTGGGCACGCTCGAAGTGTCCGTAGAACTCCTGGAGCTGGTCGCCCTTGCGCAGCGGCCACACCGGGCCCAGGTCGCCGGCCGTCATGCGGTCGAGGTACCGCGAGATCTTGAACAGCGGGCCGGCCACCTTGTGGGTCAGCACGATGGTGTACAGGAACAGGATAATGACGAACAGGATCGAGAAGGCGACCACGCCGATCTTGATCCGCAGGTCGTTGCGTGCCCGCAGGGTGGCGGCCTCGGCGGTGTCGTGATCGAGCTTCTTCTTCGCGGCTTCGAGTTGATTCTCTTTCGCCTTACGGACGGCCTCGATCTCCTTTTTGAGTTCGTCTTCCTTGGCCTTGATCTGGGCCGCGTGCTTCTGGATGACCTCGGCGTCCTTCTGCTCGATCTCCTTGAGCATGGTGTCGGCCATTTCCTTGAACTCTTCCTGCGTCTGGAGCAGGGCGAGGACGTCGGTGGCCTGTTTGGTCTTCTCCTTGAAGACCTTCTGGGTCTCGGCGCTCTCCTGGGTGAAGACCTCCTGGGTCTTCGAGCTCTGCTTGTTGAACATGGCGATCATCTCGCCGGCCTGACGCTGGTGCATCGCCTTGGTGTCTTCGAACTGGCGCTCGGCGACCTTGTTGGCGTTGTTGGCCTGGATCCAGATCAACGTGATCAGGATGCCCGTGGCCACCATGGCGACGCCCACCATGATCAGCGCGTAGGTCAACTGGAATTTCTTGTCGAGCAGGAAGTTCTTGAGGTGCCGCTTCGGAGGCGGCTGCGGGGTGGAGGGCGTGTTGGCGTTCTCGGTCATCTGTACACTCCTTGGGCGGTCACAGGCTGCGCGCCAGGAACTGCTTGACCCCCGCGAAGGCGGCGGGAGTGGCGTGTTTGAGGCATGTTTTGATGGTGGCGGGGGTGAGCTTGCCGGTCACGCCCGCGTTGGCGCTGTTCATCATCTTGATGGATTTTCCGGGGAAGGTGGCCACGATGAGCTTCAGGTCGCAGACGACCTCGCCGCTGTCGAGGCTGATCTCGAGCGTGCCGTCGATCATGAAACCCTTGAGCTTTTTCTTCTTCAGTTCACTCTCGGAGGGTTCCTTGCAGCCCGGGAAGACGGTGGTGATGTACGGGACCTCGCCGCCCTGCGAATTGAGCAGCTCGCGCAGGTGGGTGAGGAGCTCGGCCTTGTCGCTGGTGGAGCCGGTGAGATCCAGTGGGCCAATATTTAAATATATCTGTTTGCCCTTGAGGTCGATCTCGGGACAGGTGTCCCCGAGCATTTCCAGGGCCTTCTTTGCGTTATCTTTGAGGAAGGACTTCTTGGACTTGGCGGCCTTCTCGAGATCCGCGATGGCCTCCTTGTTGCCGAGTTTGCCCAGGGAGAGTGCGGCGGTGCCCTGGACGGTCTCGTTCTCGTCGTTGTTGAGCGTGTGCAAGAGGGCGGCGAAGGCCTTGGCGTCGCCCTTGTGCTTGGACAGGAGCATCGCCGCGGTCACGCGGACCTTGTAGTTGTCGGCGGTCTTGAGCGTGTTGATCAACACGTCCACGTTGTCCGCGTGGGCCGGACGCGCCAACAGGAGGAGGGAAGTCAGGCTCAGGAGAAAAAACTTGATGGAATGGTTCATGGTGATGCCTCGCCGGATGACCGACGCTCCGACGCTCGGGAGGAGAGACAATTCAACACGTCTTGCATGGATGCTCACCATTTCCGGATTCCTGGCGGACACGGGTGTCCGGAAGCCGAATGCTTATTGTGGCGAAGGGGCGGTTCTGGTCAACTGGGAAGTTCGTGATTCTGGGAAGGGTCAGTCGTGGTCGGGGGGGCCGGGCCGGTCGTCGTCCTCGCCGAGGCCGGGGGTGCGCAGGCCGTCGAACAGGCCCGGTTCCCGGGGCGGGGGGGCCTTGAGGGTTCGCGCGGCAAGCGACGCGGGCTTGCGGAAGCTCTTGGCGCGCTCTTCGACCAGCGTCTCCTCGTCGAGGCTCAGGTAGCGCTGGCGGGCGATGGTGAGATAGTCCGGGTTCATCTCGATACCCATGAAGCGGCGCTCGAGCAGGGCGCAGGCGATACCCGTGGTCCCCGACCCCGAGAACGGATCCAGGACCAGGTCGCCGGGCCGGGAGGCCGCCTTCACGATCCGCATCAGCAACTCCAGGGGCTTCTGGGTGGGGTGTTTGCCGAAGCGCTTCTCCTGCTTGCGCGGGGGCTGGATGGACCAGATGCTCTGCATCTGCTTGCCGCCGTTCTCGTCCTTCATCGCGTGATAGTCGAAGTAGTGCCGCGACTGGGGCGTCGGCGCCGCCCAGATGATGGACTCCGTGGAGTGGGTGAAGTAGCGGCATGCCAGGTTCGGCGGCGGGTTGACCTTGTACCACGTGATTTCATTGAGGATCTTCATGTCGAGCTGCTGCATGGCGAAGCCGATGCTGAAGATGACGTGATGAGTGCCGCTGACGAACAGGGTGCCCTCGGGTTTGAGGATGCGCTGGCACTCCCGCAGCCAGGCGAGGTTGAACGAGTGGTTCTCGTTCACGCCGCAGCTCTGGTCCCAGTCACCCTTGTGCACGGAGACGCGCCTGCCGCTCTGGCAGGTGCTCCCGCCGTTGGACAGGAAGTAGGGCGGGTCCGCAAAGATCATGTCCACCGTGCAGTCCGGGATGGTCGGGAGGACCTCGAGGGAGTTCTGCCGGTACAGCATGAAGTCGCGCTTGTCACTCATGAACCAGGGAAACCCGATCAGTCGCAGCATGTGCTCTCCTGGGTCCGGAGGGACCCGGAAACCCGTCTGACTACCAGCCAGTGTAAGGGAATTT
>CALKWH010000299.1 GCA_938004375.1 uncultured Pseudomonadota bacterium | reverse complement strand
CCACCGAGATCTACACTCTTTCCCTACACGACGCTCTTCCGATCTCGAGACCATCGAGGGCGCCAGCACCTGGGCCTACCTCGCCAGCGCGCTCCTCGAGCACCTGGGCATCCCGTACACCGGCGGGTCGAAGGACAACCTCTACATCACCACCAACAAGGTGCTGACCAAGCAACTGCTCAAGTCCAAGCGGCTGCCCACCGCGCCGTGGAACGCCAAGAACGCCCCCGGGCACCTCTCCTTCCCGCCGCCCTACATCGTCAAGCCCGTGTGGGAGGAGGCCTCGGTCGACATCGACGACCACTCCGTTTTCCAGGACGGCCCCCGCGCGGTCGCCTGCCTGGCCCAGAAGCAGCAGCGCCTGCCCGGCGGCTACTTCATCGAGCAGTTCGTCGAGGGCCGCGAGTTCAACATCAGCGTGCTGCCGACCCCCGGCGGACCTTGGGTGCTGCCGCCGGCCGAGATCCAGTTCCTCGACTACCCCGAGGACAAGCTGCGCCTGGTGGGCTATCGCGCCAAGTGGGACGCGAGCTCGTTCGAGTTCCACCACACGGTGCGGACCTTCGAGTTCCCCGTCGAGGACGCCTTCCTGCTCAACCGCATCAAGGATCTCACCCGCCGCTGCTGCCGGCTCCTCAACCTGGTGGGGTACGTGCGCGTGGACTTCCGCGTGACCACGGGTGGCCTGCCGGTGATCCTCGAGGTGAACTCCAACCCGTGCATCAGCCCCGACGCCGGCTTCTTCGCCGCCGTCACCCGCGCCGGGCTCTCCCGGGCCGAGATGCTCTCGCTGATCTGCCAGGACGCCATGCAACGTCGCCGCATGCCCAGCCGTTACGACTTCAACGCCGTGGCCCTGCCCGCCAGACTGGAAATCGGATGACCCCTGAAGCACCCATCTTCTCGCTGCGGGAGGACGTCCTTGCGACCGATCCCGACGCCGTCATGCACCTGGTGGTCTCGACGGGTTTCTTCACCGGCGAGGAGGTGCGCATCGCCGCGGAGCTCGTCGAGGAGAACCTCGAGAAGGGCGCCGAGAAGAGCGGCTATCACTTCGTCTTCCTCGAGTCCGGGGACGAGGTCGTGGGCTACTCGTGCTACGGGCGCATCCCGGGCACGCGCACGTCCTACGATCTGTACTGGATCGCCGTGGGCAAGCGCTGGCAGCGACACGGCCTGGGGCGCCGCCTGATGACGGCCACCGAGGAGCGCATCGCCGCCCTGGGCGGACGCCAGATCTTCATTGAAACTTCGTCGACCGAACTATATCATCCCACCCATGCCTTCTACGAGCGCTGCCAGTACAAGCTCGAGCACGTCTTCCCCGACTTCTACTCCCAGGGGGACTCCAAGCTCGTCTACGTCAAGCACCTGGCCTAGCGCGCCCGATCCATCCCGAACCAAGGAGCTTTCATGTGCGGAGTCATCGGACTGATCTGTGACCGGAGCCGCAGCGACCTGGGCCAGATGGCCGCGGTGCTGCTGCGCTCGCTGGAATACCGGGGCTACGACTCGACCGGCGCGGCCATCCAGGGCGACGCCATCGACGCCGTGGACCTGCGCAAGGACGTGGGCGCCCCCTCGGCTTTGGTGGACGACCTGGGCATCTCCGCGATGACCGGGCGCATCTGCTGCGGCCAGGTGCGCTGGGCCACCTTCGGCGCCGTGGACCGGAAGAACGCACAGCCCCACGTGGTGCGCTGCAAGACCTTCCTGTACGGCGCGCACAACGGCAACGTCACCAACACCGAGGCCCTGCGCGAGAAGCTCCTGGGCGAGGGGCACACCATCCTGTCGGACAACGACGGCGAGATGCTCGTGCACACCGTCGAGCACCACTTCCACTTGGAGCTGGGCAAGCTGGCCGACGCCGCCGATCCTCAGGCCCGTCGCGAGGCCATGCGCCGCGCCCTGGTGCGCACCCAGGCCGTGGTCGAGGGCTCGTACGCGGCCGTCATCATCGATCCCGTCACCCACACGGGCTGGGCGCTCAAGGCCGGCTCCTCGCTCTACTTCGGCATGGGACGCGACGCGGGCGGCCCCTTCCAGATCGCCAGCTCCGACCTCTCCTCGATCCTGAAGTTCACGCGCGTGCTCCTGCCCCTCGAGGAGGGCGAGGCCGTCGAGTTCGACCACACCTCCCACCGCCTGTTCGCCCTGCGCGAGAAGAAGTCCCGCGACGCCTCCCCGGTACCCGCGGGGAGCGCCATCGACCGCTCGCCGGTGCGCAGCCGCCTGCGCGCCAAGGACACCGAGCTCGCCGACGATTACTCCTATTTCATGGAGCAGGAAATCTCGGCCCAGTCCCAGACCGCCCGCTCGGTGATCACCAAGTATCTTGGCGGCTCCCGGCTCACCCGCCTGGCCCGCCCCGTCCTCGACGCCCACCCCGATCAGCGCGCCCGGCTCGCCGCCGCCCTCGCCCGGCTCTCAGAGGCCACCAGCGACGAGCGCCTGGCCGCCCTGCTGGCCGAACTGGCCTTCCTGCCGGCCGCCGCCGATCTTCTGGCCGCGCTGCGCGCCTCGGCGCCGGCAGAGTTCCTCGACCTCCCCCCGGGCAACGAGAGCCTGGGCACCACGTTCGCCTCCTCCGAGGCAGCGGTGTTCGCCGACATGCTCGCCATCGCCTGCGACGAGGACTGCCGGCTCCTGGTGCGGGTCCTGGACGCCCTGGTCGAGCTCCAGGAGGTGGACGAGACCGCCCAGGCCGCCGCCGTCTTCGCCCGCCACCTCGAGGAGGCCCGCGCTCGTGGCAACCACGTCTATGTGGCCGCCTGCGGCAGCTCCTACCACGCGGCGATGGCGGCCTGTCTCTTCTTCAACGAGATCGCCTTCACCGAGCTCATCCCCATCCTGCCCGGCGAGTTCCGGGGCCGCTACTCCAATACCGTGAAGGATCACGACGTGGTCATCGCGGTCTCTCAGAGCGGGGAGACCAAGGACCTCATCGACATCCTCAACGACATCGAGGCCACCGGACGGACCGTCCGCCGCATCGCCGTCGTCAACAACGTGAACTCCACCATCGCGCTGGAGAAGAGCGACCTGGTGATCCCGCTGCGCTGCGGCCCCGAGATCGCCGTGCCGGCCACCAAGAGCTTCATCAACCAGATCACGGTCTTCTACACCCTGGCCCTCGAGACCGCCCGCCGCCAGATCGAGTCCGGCGCGACCGAGTGGCCGGCCCTGGTGCTCGAGGGGCGCCGACGCGAGCTCGCCGACCGTCTGGACAAGCTCGAGCGCATCCCCGAGCTCATCGAGCGGACCATCGCCACCACCCGCGAGCAGGTCGAGGCCGCGGCCGCGCGCATCTACCTCGCGCCCAGCATCCAGCTCCTGGCCACGCGCATGAACGCCGTCGCCCGCGAGGGCGCGCTCAAGATCCGCGAGGTCGTGCTCAACCACACCGAGGGCTTCGAGGGCGCCGAGTTCAAGCACGGCCCCAACACCATCCTGGGTTACAACACGGTGTACGGACCCGAGCACCTCTCCCAGGCGCTGGCCATCTTCGTCGACCGGCTGCAGGACTCGCTCTCCGGCCTCGCCGCGCGCGGCCTTGGCTTCGCCTCCGCCCACCGCATGGTCCACGCGCTATCCGACTACGCCCGCGGCAACCCGGCGGCCTTCGGGCTCAACGCCGAGGAGCAGGAGATCTTCGCCGCCGCCACCGACGGCTACGTCCCGCTGACCGGCTTCTCGGTCCCCTATCCGCTGATCTACATCACGGGGCCGTCCGAGCGGGACGTCCGCCTCACGATCTCGCAGTTGAACACCCACAAGATCCGCGGCTCCTGCACCATCGTCATCGCCGAGGAGAACCACCGGCTGCGGCAGGCGGCCGAGAAGCCGCCCGGCACCGGCGAGGGCTACTGGGCCCACTACATCACGCTGCCGCGCACCGACGACTCGCTGCTCCCCGTGTTCACGTCGACCCTGGTGCTCCAGTTGCTCGCCCTGGAGATGAGCGTGCGCAAGATGCAGGCGCTCACGGCGCTGGGCGTCGCCGACCACGGCGTGCACCCCGACGTCCCCAAAAACGTGAGCAAGTCCATCACGGTGGATTGATCATACACCCAGGGACGCCCGCAAAAGGGCGTCCCGTTTAAGGCCACGAAGTGGCTGGATCGATCTGCCTGCGCGGCGTTCGGTCTCTTACCCGCGCCGGCGCCCCCCGGCCATCGCGCCGAGCCCCCACACGAAGGCCGCCTCGAAGGCGAACGGCAGACCGGCGAGCCGTCCTGCGGTCAGCAGCGCAGCCGAACCCAGCACCCCAGCGAGCGTCGCGCGCGGGTCCGCCGCGCCCCGCACGAAAAGCGCGAACAGCACCGGCGGTCCCAGCACGCCGGCGTACCATTGATAGGCCGTCATCAGCAGCGGGATCAGGCCCGCGCCCCCCTGGGACACCACACCGGCCACGGCCGACACCGCAAGCACCGTGAACCGCGCGCCCTTCGCGCCGCCGCCGCCCAGATCGACCGCCAGCAGCGTGCCCGTGGTCAGCAGGGTCGTGTCAAGCGACGAAAGCAGCGCGGCCACCAGCGCGAGGTTCATGGCCACCGCCAGGGGGAACGGCACCCGTTCGATGAGCTCGAGGCCGGTGCGCCAGGCCTGCGCCGGCACCACCCTGCCGTGGGCGGCCCAGCCGATGGCGGCCAGCGCCAACCCGACCGCTGTCAGCGTCAGCATTGCGAAGAGCAGCGCCTTCCTGCGGACCACCGCGTCCCCCGTGGTGAGGAGCCGCGAGTGGATGTCGGGGCCGATCAGGTAGGAGAGCATCACCGGGAACAGCGTCCACAGGGGCACCTCGCCCCCGATGGGGCGCACCGCAGCCCGGTCGAAGGTCGCGCCGGCGGCCAGGGTCAGCCCCAGCCCCAGCGCCACGGCCCCCGCGATGAACCAGAACTGCACGGCGTCACTCTTCACCACGGCCTTCTGACCGCCCCGCCACAGGTACAGCGGCACCAGGGCGCACACCAGTGCCGCGCCCGTCGCCGTTGAGAGAGGTGAGTGCGCCGCCAGAAGCGCAGCCAGCGCTTTCACCTGCGCCGCTGCCACGGCGATCCACATGGGCACGATGGCCACCGCCACCGCCCGCCGGGCGAGCCCGCCGGCGCGACAACCGACCAACTGCGCGATGGAGAATGCGCGATCCCGCGGCAACGTGGGCGCGAGCGCGTACAACAGCCCCAGACCGACCACGCCGGCGAGCAGCCAGGACGACCCCGCCAGGCCGTAGTCGTACCCCCAGCCGATGGTCCCAAGCACGGCGCTGGCGCCGAGGATGGTCGCCACCAACGACATCCCGAGCGTGAGCGGGGAAAGTTTTCGTTGCGCAAGGAAAAAACCGTCGTCGTCCGGGGCCCGCTGCCGCAGAAATACCAGGTGCAGCAGCAGGAAGCCGGCGATGAACCAAATCATGGGAGGACGGACCGGACCGGGGCGATCAGTTGCCGTACTTCAGGTAGTCCATGTAGGACTCCATCTGGCTGCCCGCGGATCCGATGAAGTCCACGAAGTCCTGCATCGAGATGTCGCTGGTGCGCAGCTTGGCCAGGGCGTCCGTCTCGAGCTGGCGGACGCGCTCGCGAGTGATGTTCATGCACTCGCCGATGTACTCCAGCGTGTTCTCACCGCGCTCGGCCACGTCCAGCACGCAGGTCTCCTTCATGTCGCAGATCTCGTGGAAGTTCTCCGACAGCGAGCCGTTGGGCTTCACCTCCAGGGCGAGGTGGTACCGGCAGCGCACGTACGGGCAGGGGCGCTCCCCGTACTTGCACTCGGCGCGCGTCTTCGGGAGCTCCTCGTTCATCCAGGGCTCGAGCAGCAGGCTCTGGCGGCGCTCCTCCTTGGACAGGCGCTTCGCGAGGCGCGTCTTGGGACGCGCGCCCTTGCGCTTGGAACGGACGAGGGAACGATCGGAAATCTTGCGGACCTTGGAGCTGGGGGGGATGTCGGTCTTCTTCATGGCGGCGTCTCCTTACAAAGTGGGTCGTGGTTTGGTTATATTTTGGTCTATGGTTACCAATTTCGTGATCAGCGTCCTTGCTGTCGTTTGTGCATCCTGCAGGTCACTCTCCACCTGCGGCCGCAGACTCATGTCGAAGTGCGGCCCGCTCACCTCCTGCTGCATGTCGGAGAAGAGGCGCTGGAGCCCCTGATCCAACTCGTTGATTTCACTCGCAAATTTCATCGAAGCGCGGACGATGTCATCGATGGTCAGCCCCTCGTCCATCATGCGCTTGATCTCGTTGACGCGCCGGACCACGCCAAACGGATAGAGCCCCTTGGAGCCGCGGTGTTTGCCCCGCCCACCGGCGCTGACGCGGTGCGATCGCGACAGCAGCCCGAGCTGGACGTACTTGCGGAACGACGGCTCGCTGAAGCGGATCCCCTTCTCACGAAAAATCTTCACGACGTCGAGCGTCTCGATCCCGTCCTTGTAGATCCGCTCGAGCTCGTTCAGTTCTTCTTCGGTCAGGTATTCAGGCATCGTTTCCTTCTTCAACTTCTTCTACGAATTTTCTTCTCTCTCGCTTCCATTTGCGCTTTTCTTTTGAATGTATTCTTTTGAATCGCGCAGTTGTACGATATTCCCTTGAAAGTACTTCTACAAGCCAAAAGTGCAGGATTCCAAGGCCCTGGAATTCCTTTTTTCCTAACATCCGTTAGCCTGTTCGACTTCACGTGAAATTAGATAGATGTATGCCGGCCAGGCCGTCGGCAGCGGGAAATTTCTCAGTTCATCGAAATCCCGGGCGGTCGAAAAGCCGCGCCGGACAAAGCCCGGGGCCGGGAAAGATTTTCCCCCGCGGAATAACAGGCGTTATACACGATTTGAGCCTTGGCGCCCGGGCGCCGGAAAGACCAAAATTTTTCTTGTGACTGATACAGTATTGGGCTATTTTTCCGAAACGTCGTTTTGGCCCCCTCCGGAGCCGGCCTTGCACCGGCTGCTCCACCAGGGCGGAGACGATTCCGGTTCCGGTTGCTTTATATGGTTGATCACTGGGCCCTTCCGGCCTGACTCCAGAAGGAGGCTTCACCGTGGAACAAAACAACAATCCGAACAACAACCCCACCACCGCCGAACCCCTCGAGGCCATCATCCGTGAGGCCGGTCAGTGGTTCGACGCCGAAGTCGAGCAGGCCCAGCACGACAAGGCGGAGAAGATCGAGAATCAGAAGAAGAGCATGAGCGAGGCCGCCGTCAAGCAGATCCAGGACGAGGCCCGCCGCGAGGTGGAGGAGAAGTTCGCGAAGAAGCAGAAGGAGCTCGAGTCCGACCTCTCGAAGAAGCAGCGCGATCTGCAGGAGGAACTGGAGCGGGAGCGCAAGCGCCGTGAGACGGCCGAGAGCAACGCCGAGAAGGCCGCGAAGGTGGCCGAGAAGGCCGAAGCCACCGCCAAGGCCGCCGCAGCCGTCGCCTCCAACGCGCCCAACGCCAATCGCAATCTCATCATCGGCGCCATCGTGGGCGGCCTGCTCTTCGGCATCATCGGTTTCCTGGCCGGCCAGCAAAAATGCCCCCAATCCGGCGCCGCTGGAGTCCCCGCAGCCCAGCCCGCGATGACGAACCCGGGCGCGGACATGCTCCCGCCTCCGGGGCTCGAGCCGGGCATGCAGCCGGTCCCCGTCGAGACGATGCAGCCCACGCCGATCGAACCCGTCATGGTCGAGCCCGCCATGGTCGAGCCGGTGCCGCCGGTCGAGCCCGTCATGGTCGAGACCCCGCCGCCGGTCGAGCCCGTCATGGTCGAGCCCGTCATGGTCGAGACTCCGCCGCCGCCCATGACGACGGCGCCCATGACGTCTCCCATGACCACCTCCACGCCGATGCTGCCGCCGCCGCCCATGACGACGACGACGCCCATGACGACGACGCCGCCTATGACCACCCCCATGACCACGGACATGGGCCTGAAGCTGGATAATCCGTTCTAGCCGACACGCGCACCGTGCAGGCAAGGAGACACCGCATGTTCAGACATTTCTTCCTCTCGATGATGATCGTGTCCTGGATGGCGACCTCGGTGGCCGCCGGACAGGAACCCGTGGACCGCAAGGCCCAGGCCGGCGAGCACTTCCAGAAGGGCACCGCGCTCTACGGCGCCGGCCAGTATCTGCAGGCGATCAAGGAGTTCAAGGAGGCCTATCGGCTGGTCCCCAAGCCAATCATCCTGCTCTATATCGCCGACATCTACAAGGAAGCCGGGCTCTCCGACGAGGCCATCTCCTACTATCGCAAGTTCCTCGACGAGGCCCGCATGAACGACCCCGGCCGGCCCAAGGCCGAGGCCGCCCTCAAGGAGCTCGGCGCGTCCGCCGTGGCCCCGCCGAAGGACCCGACGCCGCCCACGACCGACCCCGGGGACAAGCCCACCCCAAAGGATCCCACGCCCGTCGACAAGCCGGTGAAGCCCCCCCGCAAGGCCTTCAAGCCCGGTGAACTGATCCACACCGCCCTCGAGGAGGCCCAGCCCAACCATCCGGCCAAGCTCGAGGTCGAGCTCCCCGACGACATCAAGCGCGCCTGGGTCTACCTGTACTACCGGCCCCAGGGCGCCGATGACTACGTGAAGGTGAAGTTCAAGGTCGACAAGGACGACGTGTACTACTACATCCTGCCCTGCTCCGTCATGAAGGGCAACATCCTGCAGTATTACATCGAGGCCGTGGGCGTCAGCGGCCGCCGCGTCGCCGGCAGCGCCACCTCGGCGAGCCCGTTCATCGTCGACATCAACTCCGCGAACCCCCTGCAACCCGGCGGCCAGATGAGCTGCGCCGAGGCCGCCTCCGGGACCGCCGGCGACGCCACGCCGGGCACCACCCCCGGCACCACGCCGGGCACCACCCCCGGGAAGCCCGAGGAGCCCGGCCAGCGCCGCCCGAAGGTGTTCTACATCGCCATCGGCACGAGCGTGGCCGCCGCGGCCATGGTCGGCCTGACCGTGCTGTTCGGCCAGATGTCCGCCATGAACGGACAGAGCCTGGAGGACAACCAGATCACGGGCGCCGGCTCCGGACTCATCGCCTTCTCCGGCGAGGTCGCCGACTATGAAAACAGCGGCAAGAGCTACCAGACCACCATGTACGTCACGGGCGGCCTCTCCGTGCTGCTGGGACTGGCCTCCGGCTATCTCTGGGCCGACTACCTCGGCAAGATCCCCGCGGGCATGTCGCTCAACGCCCGCTTGAGCGGTCCCTCGGCCACGCCCGCGCCGGCGCCGGCCAAAGATCGGAAGAGCGTCGTGTAGGGAAAGAGTGTAGATCTTGGTGGTCGGCG
>CALKWH010000298.1 GCA_938004375.1 uncultured Pseudomonadota bacterium | reverse complement strand
GATGACCGCCGGCTGCTCCGTGGTCAACCTGCCCACGCCGCTGCTCATCGAGGAATTCAATTTCTCCATCCAGGCGAACACCTCGGCGATCTCCGACGCCTGGATCACCCTGCGCGACGAGGCGGCCAACCCGGTGGCCTCGATCGAGCGCACCCCGGCCGCCTGGGCGACGGTGGACGGGAGCGTGGTCCTGGACACCCCGGTGGTGGTCGCGAGCTACCAGATCTGCTCCTGGTGGAACAACGCCACCCTGCGCGACATCAACTTCTTCGGCGACGTCGACGCCTGCCGGATAGACTGCACGGGCGACTGGGGCCACGGCTATTATGACACCTGCGGCACCTGCATCGACCGCGACGCGGCCCCGCCCGTGGTGCTCTTCACCGACCCCACCGACCGGACGATGAACGCCAGTTGCTCCGTGGTCAACCTGCCCACGCCGCTGCTCGTCGAGGAGGTCCGTTTCATCATCCAGGCGAACTCGTCGGCCATCTCCGACGCCTGGCTCACCCTGCGCGACAAGTCGGGCAACCCGGTGGCCTCGTATGAGCGCACCCCGGCCAACTACGCGACGGTGAACGAGGCCGTGGTCCTGAACACCCCGGTGGTGGTCGCGAGCTTCCAGATCTGCTCCTGGTGGAACCCCGCCATCCTGCGTGACATCACCTTCCTGGGCGACGCGTCCGCCTGCACGCCCTGACGATTCCCGCACCCATGCCGCCCGCATCGGGCCGCATCGGGGACGATTCCGTAAAACGACCCAAGTTAGCCCCGGGGGCCCCGTCGGCGCTCGGCGACCGTGGGACCGGTCGCGTTCCCTCACGTCCGCTCAAGCCGCGCGCGGGCCGCGACCATGGCCGCGTGCAGCCTCGCCTGCAGCACCTCCCGGGGCGGCAGCTGCACCCAGTACTCCGCGACGTGGATGTGGTCCTTCTCCAGGTCCAGCAGCTCCACGATCTCGGCGTCCCGGGTCGTGCAGAGGATGATGGCGATGGGCGGCTTCTCGTCGGGCTGCGCGTCGTGCCGGGCCAGCCATTTCAGGTACAGTTCGACCTGGCCCTTGTGCTCCGGCCGGAACTCGCCCATTTTCAACTCCACGACCACCAGCCGCTTCAACTTCCGATGATAAAACAGCAAATCGATGTAGAAATCGCTGCCACCGACCTGAATCCGGCGTTGGCGGCTGATGAAGGCAAAATCGCTGCCCAGTTCCAGAATGAAGCGCTCCAGTTCATGGAGGATGGCATTCTCCAGATCCTTCTCCGAGAAGTGGTCCTTCAGGTCGAGAAAATCCAGCAGATACGGGTCTTTCAGGAACAATGTCGGACTCACGTCCGCATTTTCTCTTCCCAATAGTTTCAGTTCCTGCAGAATGACCTGTTCCGGTTGATTGGCAATGGCAGTACGCTCGAACATCAGGCTGTTGATTCGCTCACGCAAGGTACGCACCGACCATTCAGACTGTGAGCATAATTGCAAATAGAACTCTCGTTTGGAATTGTCCGTGATCTTCATCAATTCCACCCAATGCGACCAGCTCAATTGTTGCGACAGTGTCGCAACAATTTCCAGGACTGGGAACACTCCGGAAAACCTTATCATTCGCGTCACGTTTGCATGACTGAAGCCGCTCCCGAATTCCGTCGAGAGTCGGTTCGCCAAATTCCTGACAATCAAGCCTCCATACTCGGCCCTGTTGCTGCACAGCACCTCGGTCTCCAGTTTCCGCCCGATCTGCCAGTAAGTCATCACCAGCGCCTGGTTCACCTGCACCGCGACGCGCTCCCGGGCACGCACGATCAGATCCTTGAGTTCTCCGAACAGGTTGTCTTCGTGGTTGGCGGGGAATTCACTCATGCTCCCATTATCGAGCGCCCGTCGCCGCGGTTGCCGAAAATCGTCCGCCGTCTCCCTTTACCGCCCGCCACGGGCGGAATCGGGTTCGATTCCGCTAAACGACCGTCGTCGGTCGTCGGGCGCTCCACCCGGGGTCCACGACGACGGCGCCCGCCCGTCGCCGCCCCGCTCCGTTGACCAAGCTTGTCTCCCCGGGCGAATTTCCCGGGGCTACGCCCCTAATCCTCTGGTCCCAGCATGGCCTGCTCGATCGCTTCAATGCTCGGGAGGTTCGTCTGCAGGTCCTCCGGCAGCGCCCCTGTCAACTCATACTTCGCCACACCGATGGGCTTACTGGAATCGCGTAGCGCATATTCCACGACCACCCGGTTTTTGCTCCAGCACAACAACAGCCCGATGGTGGGGCCATCAGCCGGAGCCTTTCCCAGGGCATCCCAGGCGCCCAGATAGAAGCCCAACTGCCCGGTGTGTTCCGGCTTGAACGGACCGGCCTTGAGCTCGACCACGAGGTAGCATCGCAACTTCAGGTGATAGAACAGCAGGTCGATGAAGAAATCCTCCCCGCCGACCTCCAGATGAACCTGACGGCCCACGAAGGCGAAGCCCGCGCCCAGTTCGAGCCGGAACCGGGTGATGTGGTTGACGATGGCCTCTTCAATGGCCCGCTCGCCTGCCTCGTCCCCAACACCCAGGAAATCAAGCCTGTAAGGATCCTTTAACGACTCCCGGGCCAAGTCCGACATCGGAGCGGGGAGTTGCGTCTCGAAGTTGGTCAAGGCCTGCCCTGTTCGCTCCCGCAAACGAGTCTCTATCCTCTCTCCAAGGCCCGGTGTGCTGACCATGCCGACTCCCAAGTGCCCGTTCTCGCCCGCCGACGCCCGGCCCGTCGGCCGCCCCCTCACCCCCCCGCCGAGCTGGTCATTCCCTGCGAGCGCGACTGCGCCGGCGCGGGCGTCGGCCCCCTCTCGTCCGGGGTACCGAGTCCTCTCCTGCTTCGCCGGTGAGGGCTTTCTCAAGTTCCTCGATGCTGGGAAGGCTGGTTTGCAGGTCAGAGGGCAGCTCCCGGGTCAACTCGAAACCGGAGACACCGATCAGTTTGTCCATGCCACGAAGCGCGTATTCAGCTATCACCCGATTGGGCTGCTGGCACAAAATCAGTCCGATGGCCCCACAAAGGCGAAGCCATGACCAAGCTCCAGTAAAAATTTTTCAAGTTGAGCGACCAGGCCTGATTCGATCTCCCGTTCATGGAATCCGGCGTCCAGGGTGAGAAAGTCGAAGATGTAGGGATCCTTGAGTGTTTGCTGCAATAACTCAGATTCCGGCTGTGGCAGGAGGCTTGCAAAGTTACTGATGGCCTTTCCCAATCGCTGGTGGGCAGCCGACTCAATCTGCGCCACCAAATAATTTCGGCTCCAGCCATGTTCGACGGTGGCTTGCATGTACCAATGGCGCACGGCGGCGTCCTTGACCCGGGTCATCAATTCGGCGTGATGGCCCCACGGCACCCTCAACAGCAGATCGGGCGGAAAAAGTGCCACAGGCTGTGGCACAATATTACTTCGTTCGGTTTGTGCCACGACTTGAGCCTCGATGCCAAGCTCAGGATAGGCACGGTGAAAAGCGAGCATCCGCTTGATGTTGCGCTCGGAAAAGCCCTTCTCGTCCGGCAGTTCGTTGTGCAGGTCGCGGGCCAGGCGTGGGATAACACCGGCGCCCCAGCCCTCCTGAGATTGACGATGGTCGATCAGCGCGCCTATCTCCCAATAAAGGCGAATCAACTCCGCATTGACCGCCAGCACGACCCGGGTCTGTGCCTGTCGCACTCGCAGGCGGATCTCACAGAGTAGCCCGGAATAATGGGTGGGGTTGATGGTCATATCAGACATGGGGCAACTCCGGTTCCTGACGGTGGGTTCGTCATCTCTCCATTGTCGTCTTCCCGTCGCCGCGGTTGCAGGAAATCGCCCGACCCGCATGGGTCGCACGGCCGGTTGACCATTTTGTTGACGCCGACAAAATGGTCGAACTGGGGTAGTTCATACTTTTCGCGCAACCAGACGCCGGCGGGTCCGATAATGGTGCAGAGGCACCCGACCCATGAAACCCGAAAAACAGAAATCACATGGCAGAAAGAACGCGAAGGCTAACTACCCCGGAAAGGATCCTCCGAGCCTGCTGCTGCAGGATGTCCGTGGTTTGATTGACGCTGCACGCAAGCGCGTGGCCGTCACCGCCCATGCGGAACTCACCATCCTTTACTGGCAGGTCGGACATCGCATCCGGAGCGAGGTGCTGCGCGACCGGCGGGCCGAGTATGGTCAGGCCGTCATCGAGGGTCTCTCGCAGGACCTAACCCGCGCGTATGGTCGCGTATGGTCGAGGATGGAGCGCAAAACACCTGCGGCATTGTCTCCGCAGTGCGGAGATATTCTCCGAAGCCGAGATTGTCTCCGCAGCGCGGAGTTGTTGTTGTGAAGGCGATTTCTCTCTTCATTATAAGCAGAAATAAGTAGTCGCATATTATATTTGAGAGCTATTTTTGACGCATTATAACACCAAGCATCCCGTGATGTGAGTACTCCTTGAGAGTAGTTGTCAAATAGCTTCTGATTGGCTCATTTTTTGTCCCCAATAACAAGAAAATTATTAAGATCGTCTTGTCTTTGCCGAAGCCAATCACCATGTGAGTCAGTAGTAAGCAAAGTCCAGGCGTTGGCGGCGGTGAGTCCCAGGACGCTACCGAAGTCGTTGATCTTGGCGAGCTTGTCTTCGCGGGTGAGGTAGTCGCCGATGTCGTGGAAGAAGATTTTCCCGTGCTCGGTGGCGGCGGGGTTCTTCACCAAGAACGAGATGGCGATGGGGGCGCGGGAGCCACTGCCGAAGATTTTGCCGCCTTCCTTGCGGGATTGTTCGCCGGATGTGCGCTGGTTCCCTCGGAGATGGAAAATGTAGATGCTGGAGAACTCCTCTGCCAGGCACTGGCGCAGGCCATCGGCGGTGTTGGCTTCGATGAAGCCGGCGTTGGTGACGAAGCCGATGATGCCGCTGGAACCAATGCGATCCGAGGCCCAGCGGATGGCGCGGACGTAACTGTCATAGAGCCCTTTGGAGAGGACCGCCTTGGAGCGCGCGGCGTAGGTGGAGCGGATGCGGGCATCCAGGCTGGGATACTCGACGTTCTGGTTGTTGTCGTTTTCGCTGCCCTGGCCCACCGAGTACGGGGGATTGCCGATGATCACGCGGACCTCGAGGTTCTTCTGGCGCGTGCGGCGGTCGGAGTTGTCCGCCAGGGCCGCGGAGATCAGGTCGTCCTTCTCGTAGAGTTGGAAGGTGTCGGTGAGGCAGATGCC
>CALKWH010000297.1 GCA_938004375.1 uncultured Pseudomonadota bacterium | reverse complement strand
AGATCGTATTCGGTGACTGGAGTTCAGACGTGTGCTCTTCCGATCTGCCGTGATCGTCATCTCGCGCAGCCGGACCCGATTCTCCAGGCCGACGGACGCGGTCGACAGATCGAACAGGTGCAGCGCGTGGGGCTCGTCGACGGAGTCCAGCCCCAGGCGCCGGCACAGGGCCAGCACCTCCCCCTGGGACGGGTCCTGGCCAAGCCCACCCAGCTCGGCAGCCAATTCCCGGGCCAGCCACCAGGCCCTCCGCGCGCCCTGGGGATCCGGCAGGATCCGCACCACTCGCGCTGCCGGGTCGGTCCCCGAACCAAAGGCCTCCTCGAGCAGCGAGGACTTGCCGACCCCGTCCTCGCCCGTGAGCTCCAGGCAGGGATCGTCCCCCGCCAGGAACCGCTGCACGACCGCGAGCTCCTCGTCCCTGCCCAGGAACGGCACGGTGAACGCGCCGCGCCCGTCCGGGACCGGGGACGGCGACTCGGCCGGCACCGGGTCCGCATGGGAAGCACCCGGGGAGCCCTCCTGCAGCCGACCGCAGTGGGGACAGAACTTCTGCTCCAGCTGGACCGGCCCCAGGCAGGTCGCGCACACCGAGAGGGTCGGCGCCGCGCCGAACTGGAGCAGGCGCAGGAACTCGGCGGCCGACGGCACGCGATCCGCGGGTTCCTTCACCAGCGCCATGAACACCAGGCGTTCGGCGCGGGCCGGCAACGCCGGGTTCCGGCGGCGCAGGGGCACCGGCTCCTCGTTGAGGTGGGCCAGCAGCGTCTCGAACAGCGAGCCGGACCGCCAAGGGAGCGCCCCCGTGATCAACTCGTAGAGCATCACCCCGACCGCGAAGAGGTCGGACTGCACCACGGCGTCCTCTCCGCGGATGATCTCGGGCGCCATGTAGGCCGGCGTGCCGATGATCATCCCCGCCTTCGTCAGCCGGCGCTCGTCGGGGACGCGCCGCAGCGCGATGCCGAAGTCCACGATCTTGCAGAAGTCCTCGCCCGAGCGAAGCGGGATGACCATCACGTTCTCGGGCTTCAGATCCCGGTGGACGATCCCGTGCCGGTGGGCCTCCTCGAGGGCGAACAGGATCTGGCGCAGGATGTCCACGGCCCGGGAGAGCGGCAGCGGCCCCTCCTCCTCGAGCAACCGCGCCAGGGTCCGGCCCTGGATGAACTCGGTGACCATGAAATGGATGCGGCTGGGCGTTTCCCCCGAGGAGATGACGGAAAGGATGTGGGGGTGGGACAGGGCGCTGATGGCGGCGGCCTCCTTGCGGAAGCGCTCCACCTGCGATGGATCCTCGGCGAAGGCCGGCTTCAGGAGCTTCACCGCGACCGAGGAGCCGATCTCGGTGTGCAGACCCCGGTACACCCAGGCCATGCTGCCCTCGCCCAGGAGCCCGACCAGCTCGTAGCGCCCCTCGAGGACCGCCCCCTCCAGGGCGCCGCCGCCGCGCCGGGGCAGCCCCTCCAGGTCGGCCGCGCAGGCGGGGCAGCGCGAGGCGACCTCGACGCAGGGGAGCCGGCAGCGCGTGCAGATGACGTACATGGCTACCCCAGCCGCAACCGGCGCAGCCGCGCCACGCGCGCCTCCCAGTCGTCGGTCGGCAGCGTCCAGAGCTCGAGGGTCCTGGCTTCTGGCCGGTCGTTGACCAGGTCGAGCCGGACCACGAGCGTGGAGGGCAGGAGCGTGTCGAGGAAGTTGTCCCACCACTCCACGGCCACGACGCCGCCGGCGTGCAGGACGTCGAAGAAGCCCAGCTCCCAGAGCGCGGACTCGTGCCCCAGCCGGTACAGATCCAGATGATAGAAGGTGCCCTCCCGGCAGGGGAACTGGGCCATCAGCGTGAAGGTGGGCGAGGTGAGCCAGGCGTCGGAGGGGACCTCGAGGCCGGCGGCGAGGCCCCGCGCCAGGTGCGTCTTGCCCGCGCCCAGCGGTCCGATCAGGGCCAGGGTGTCCCCCGCGACGAGGACGCGGCCCAAGGCGACGCCGAAGTCGAAGGTGGCCCCGGGATCGGGCAGATCGCAGGACAGGATCTGCAGGGGCTCGAGGGGGGCGCCGGTGGCGTCGTCGCTCATGCGCCCTCCGTCTGCGGGCCCGCGTCAGGGTCGTCGGGCGTCGGCGCCGTCCCCGCCGGCGGCGCATTCCGCCCCGGCTTGCGGGCGAAGATCCACACGCCGATGCCGAACATCACGACGCTGATCAACTGGGAAGTGGACAGTCCCAGCACCGCCCCCCGGGGATCGGCGCGGAACGCTTCCACGGTGAACCGGCCGACCGAGTAGGCCAGCAGGAAGGCGCCGAGCACCTGGCCGTCCCACTTCTTGCGCGGATACAGCCAGAAGTACAGCACGAGGAAGATCCCCAGGTTGATCGCCGCGCTGTACAACTGCGTGGGGTGCACGTGCAGGCTGTGGGGGGCGTTCTGGGCGATGAGCCCCGCCTTCACGTGGTCCTCCCAGGGTCCGAGCCACGGACCGTAGCGCACCGCCCACGGGACCTGGCTGGGCGCGCCGTAGCAGCAGCCGTTGAGCAGGCACCCCGTGCGCCCCAGGAACAGCCCCAGGGGCAGGATGTAGCCGAACACGTCCCCCAGCTTCCAGAACGGCAGCCGGTGCCGGCGGATGTACCAGATGGCGAACCCGGCCGCGAAGAGAAAGCCACCGTAGAACACCAGGCCGCCCTTCCACACCTTGAAGACGGACAGGCAGTCCCGGGGCGGGTAGCACCTGCGGTTCTCGGGGTTGCAGAGAAAACCTTCTCCGCAGGAGGCGTCGGTGGTGCAGCGGTCCGTCGCCGGGCCGCCGGGCCCCAGGGGAACCTCGACCTGCTTCGGGTCGGTGCACAGATGCACGTAGTCGATGAACTGGCCGTCAGCGAGGACGTGGAGAAAACGCGAGCCGAACAGCGCGAAGATCATGATCAGCACGCCCATGTCATAGAGCTTGAGCGGGGAGATGCGCAGGCGCCGCCCGGCGCGCTCGAGCAGCCACAGGCCCACGAGGAAGGCCACGGCGAGCATGGTGAAGTACGCCGGGAAGGTGACTTCGCCGATCAGGGGGAGATGGAACTCGAAAAGGACGGGCTTCATTTCAGCTTCCTTTTTCCGGAGCCGAAAGTATCATGCCCGCATGCTGACGCCAAGGATCATCGAAACCGACTACCTCGTCATCGGCTCGGGCATCGCCGGGCTCTACTTCGCCATCCACGCCGCCGCCCACGGCTCGGTCACGATCGTGACCAAGCGCAAGGTGTTCGACGGGAGCACCTACTACGCCCAGGGGGGCATCGCCGCCGTGCTCGGCGTGGACGACCTCCCCGCGAGCCATGTCGAGGACACCGTGCGCACCGGCGCCGGGCTGTGCAGCCGCGAGACCGTGGAGCGGGTGGTGGCCGAGGGCCCCGACCGCGTGCGGGACCTCATAGAGAACCTGGGCTTCCCCGCCAACCGCGACGCCGCCGGCGAGCTGGACCTGGGCATGGAGGGCGGCCACTCGCATCGGCGCATCGTGCACGCGGACGACTTCACCGGCGTCGCGCTCATGGAGCACCTGGAGCAGAAGGTCCGCAGCCTGCCCAACGTGACCCTCCTCGAGAACCACTTCGTCGTGGACCTTTTGGGGATGGCCAAGTACGGCCAGCCCAACGCCTGCTTCGGCGCCTTCGTCATGGACGTCCCCACCGGGCGCATCGACACCGTGCTCGCGCGGGCCACCGTGCTGGCCACCGGCGGCGCGGGCAAGGTGTACCTGGTCACGTCCAACCCCGACACCGCCGTGGGCGACGGCATCGCCATGGCCTACCGCGTGGGCGCGCAGGTCGCCAACATGGAGTTCTACCAGTTCCACCCCACCTGTTTCTACCACCCGCAGGCCAAGGGTTTTCTCATCTCCGAGGCCCTGCGCGGAGAGGGCGGCATCCTGCGGCGCGCGGACGGCACAGCCTTCATGCCCGCCTACCACCCCAAGGCCGAGCTCGCCCCCCGCGACGTGGTGGCCCGCGCCATCGACAACGAGCTCAAGCGCACCGGCGACGACTGCGCCTTTCTGGACATGACCCACCTGGATCCCGAGTTCCTGGTGAAGCGCTTCCCCAACATCTCCGCCCACTGCCTGCAGTTCGGCGTGGACCTGCGCCGCCAGCCCATCCCGGTGGTGCCCGCCGCCCACTACTGCTGCGGCGGCGTGAACACCGACGCCGACGGCCGCTCCACCGTGCCCGGGCTCTTCGCCATCGGCGAGACCGCCCACACCGGCCTCCACGGCGCCTGCCGCCTCGCGTCCAACAGCCTGCTCGAGGCGCTGGTGTACGCCCACCGCGCCGCCGCCGCCGTGCGCGACTGCCCCCGCCTGCGCCCGCCGCAACTGATCCCGTGGCGCACCGGGCAGGCCGTGTCCTCCGACGAGGGCGTCGTGGTGACCCACAATTGGGACGAGATCCGCCGCACCATGTGGAACTACGTCGGCATCGTGCGCACCGAGAAGCGCCTGGCCCGCGCGGCCTCGCGCATCCGCCTGATCCGCGAGGAGATCCACACCTACTACTGGAAGTTCCTGGTCACCCCCGAGCTCATCGAGCTGCGCAACCTGGCGCTGGTGGCCGACCTGATCTGCTTTGGCGCCCGGGGCCGCCTGGAGAGCCGCGGCCTGCATTACAACCTCGACTTCCCCGAGCGCAGCCCGTTCTACGAGCGCGACACCGTGCTGGTGCGCGGCACCGGCCCGGATCACGGGTAGAAGCAGGCGGCGGACTTTTGACGCAGCAGCGGTATAAGTGTATGGTGGGCCTGCATACTGCCGCTATTCGGGCGGTACAGCTTCTGAAAACTCGAGATGTGCAGATCGATGGCCGACGATATTCGCTGGAAACAACGCTTCGACAACTATCAGCGTGCACTGCATCAACTCACTCTTGCGGTTCGTCTCATGGAGCAGCGTCCACTCTCGGACCTGGAACAACAAGGGCTCATCCAAGGCTTCGAGTTCACCCACGAACTGGCCTGGAACGTCCTGAAGGATTATCTGGAGTACGAAGGAATTTCGGGGCTCGTCGGCTCCAGAAGCACGGTTCGCGAAGCGTTCAAGCGCGGCCTGATTGCTGACGGCGAGGCCTGGATGGATATGATAGAAAAGCGCAACTTGTCCAGCCACACCTACAATCTCGACGTGGCGGCCCTCCTGGTATCCGTCATCCGCGACTCCTACCACCCCCAATTTCTCGCGCTGCACGAGCGCTTGATCGCCGAGCTCTAGCCGTGCCTGAATTCGGGCTCCCCGACGCGACCCTGGCCGTCATCCGGCAGATCCTGGCAGCCTGTCCGGCGGTCGAAAAGGCGGTGCTGTACGGCTCCCGCGCCAAGGGCACCTATCGGCCCGGCTCCGACATCGACCTGACCCTTTTCGGGGACGAGCTCGACCCAAGCATGCTCACGGACCTCGCCGCCCGACTCGAGGAGTCCCCGATCCCCTACCAGGTGGACCTCTCCCTGTGGAAGATGCTCGATCACGCCGCGCTTCGGGAGCACATTGAACGGGTCGGGGTGGTTTTTTACCAGAAACATGAAGAGAAGTTGCAGGACTAGAGGGCCGTCTTTTTATTTGTTTCCGGCCTGTCTCTCTTCCCGGTCGAAATCGAAATCGAAGTCGAAATCGAAATCGAAATCAATCCAGACGGTGTCGGTGACCGTGGCGATGGCGGTGGCAGTGGCGGTGGAATCGCCCGCCGGGCGATTCGTGGAAACGGATCGCATGAACGCCCCCTGCCGAACGCGCGAGAAACCACCTTGCGTTCCTCGGGAAAGCCCTCTACTTTGTCCGCAGGAATCCGACATGCATCACACTCTGTTCGTGAACCCCCGTTTTCTGTTGCTCTTCCTGTCGCTGCTGCCGCTGCTCCTGCCGGGGCGGGCCTTGGGCCAGTCCGGCATGACTCTGACCACCCGCGCCAGGATGGGCGCCCGCTACGACGACGTCCGGATGTGCGTCGCCACCCCCGCGGGCGTCAACGGCGGACCGGCCGGGGACGTCTCCGCCCTCTTCTCCTGGTCCGCGGGGGGCGGCCGCCGCCTGGAGTTCGACCTGCCCGTCATGCGGCCGATCCTCTTCGGCGCCGCCTTCCGGATGCTGCAGTTCGAGCCGTCCCTCGCGCTCACCTTCCTACTGGACCGGACCGCCAGCCGGGAGCTGCGCGCCGGACCGTTGGCCGGGATCTCCCTTCATCACGGCCCCGACGAGGACTCGGAGCCCTCGGGCGAGGGCCGCACCGACTCGTTCTTCGCCCTGGGGCCGTTCGTCGGAGGGACTGGGGCGATCACCTTCTTGCGCCCGGGCGGCACCTTCGACCTCCAGCTCGGCGTGACTGTCTACGCGACGCGCCTGTTCTCCTTCGACGATGATCCGGACCACGGCGGGTTCGTCTTCGGCGGGTCCCTGGACGTGGGCCTTCGGCTCCGCTGATACCCTCTTCGATTTCGAAGATCGGAAGAGCACACGTCTGAACTCCAGTCACCGAATACGATC
>CALKWH010000296.1 GCA_938004375.1 uncultured Pseudomonadota bacterium | reverse complement strand
ACCACCGAGATCTACACTCTTTCCCTACACGACGCTCTTCCGATCTACCCCCGGGGGACATTGTTGCGAGAGACAAAAAAACTCGGGGAGTTGGCGGGGGCGGCGGTCACCGGCCGCATGGCCGGCGTGACCCGGCTGACCGTGGTGCCGGCGCCGCGGGCGCTGGAGCGCGGCGTTCGGTTCGTGCACCCCGGCCAGACCCGGGTGACCGTGCTCGACGCCGGCGCCCACGGCTTCTCGGTGCTCGAGCTCCACGACGACGCCAGCCGGGTCTTTCGTGAAAACACGCGCTGCTCCCAGGGCACCGGCAACTTCCTGGCCCAGTTGACGGGCCGCTTCGGGCTCCCGGTGGAGGAGGCCGACCGCCTGGCCGCTGCCGTGGAGGCGCCGCTGCCGCTGTCCGGGCGCTGCCCGGTGATCCTCAAGACGGACATGACCCACCTCGCCAACAAGGGCGAGGACCGGGCGCGGATCCTGGCCGGCCTGTTCGACGCGGTGGCCGAGAACCTCGAGGTCCTGGTCAAGCCCGCGCTGGCGCCGCCGACGGTGATCCTGTCGGGCCAAGTGTGCGAGAGCGCGCGCATCCGGCGCCACTTCGAGGCGTTCTTCGGCGCGCACGGGATGCGGGTGGAGGGGCTCTCGGGGGACTCCCACCGCTTCTATGGGGCGCTGGGCGCGGCGCTCGAGGCCGTGGATCTGTCCAGGGAGGGCCGGCTCGCCCCCCCCGGGCCGCCCGAGGCGTGGCTGTCGGACGGCGACCTTCGCACCTTCGAGGCCGTGGGTCCGCTCGTGGAGTCCCTCGCGCGGGTGCAGATGACGTCCGAGGCGCCGCTTCCGGGTTTCACGCCGGGCCAGGCGGTGGTCCTGGGCCTGGACATGGGCTCCACGGGCTCCAAGCTCGCCGCCCTCGACGCCGGGGACGGACGGACCCTGTGGCACGCCTACGTGCGCACCGGCGGGGACCCCGTGGGCGCGGCCCAGACGCTGCTGGCGCGCTTCTTTGAGGCCGCGGGGACGGGCGTTCCCGTGCGCTGCGCGGGCGTGACGGGCTCGGGTCGCGAGATCGTGGGGGCACTCGTCCGGGCGGTCGCCGGCGACGACGGCGTGATCATCCTCAATGAGATCGCCGCCCACGCCGAGGGTGCGCTGTCGGTGGACCCGGAGGTGGACACCATCTTCGAGATCGGTGGGCAGGATGCGAAGTACATCCGCCTGTCGGGCCGCGACATCGTGGACGCCGCCATGAACGAGGCGTGCTCGGCCGGGACCGGGTCGTTCATCGAGGAGCAGGGCCTGCGCCTGTGCCCGGGGCTCGACGTGGGGGCGCTCTCGGAGCTGGCCCTGTCCGCGGACCGGGGCGTGTCCCTGGGCCAGCACTGCTCGGTGTTCATGGCCGAGGTGATCGAACAGGCCCAGGCCGCCGGGGAGCCCATGGAGGCGCTGGTGGCGGGCATCTACGACTCCGTGGTGCAGAACTACATGAACCGGGTGAAGGGCGCGAGGGACGTGGGGAAGAAGATCTTCTGCCAGGGGATGCCTTTTTCGTCCATGGCTCTGGCGGCGGCGGTGGCGCGACAGACCGGGCGCGAGGTCGTGGTGCCGCCGGCCCCCGGGCTCATGGGGGCCATTGGGATCGCGCTGCTGGCCCGCCGGCACGCGGCCGCGACGGTGCACGGATCGCTGCGGCTCGAGTCCTGTCTGGACGCGCGGGTGGAGGCCCGGGAGACGTTCGTCTGCACGAGCACCAAGGGCTGCAGCGCCCCGGGGAACCGGTGCCGCATCGACCGGCTGCGCGTGCGGTTCACCGACGGCGTGCGTCCGTTTTTCTGGGGCGGCGCCTGCTCTTTGTACGATCGCAGCCCGGACCGGCCCGCCCTGCCGGCCGCGGCGACGGACCCGTTCACGCGGCGCGCCCGGATCCAGGAGGAGGTGGCGCGGAGGCTGGAGGAGGCCTCCCGGAACGACGGTGGGGGCCGACCGAGCCTGGCCCTGACCCACGAGTTCCTGCTGCAGGGGTTGTTCCCCTTCTTTGCGACTTTCTACCACGAGCTGGGGTTCGCGCTGCGGATCCCGGGGGATGCGGGGCCGGACCGGCTCCGGGAGGGCATCGCTCGCTCCAACGTGCCCATGTGCGCGCCGATGCAGATGTATACCGGCCAGGTGGGGGCCATGATCGACACGGCGCCGGACTTCGTGCTGCTGCCCATGCTCCGGGACGTGCCCCGCGTGGGCCAGGAGGCGCACTCGACGACGTGCCCGCTGGCCCAGGCCAGCGCCGACCTGCTGCGCACCCTGTACGCCGGTCGGCCGAAGGTGCGCTTCCTGCAACCGGTGCTCGACATGGGCCCGGGGAACCTGGATTCGGAGTTGTTTCGGCGCACCTGTGAAGCCGCTGCCCGGGAGGCGGGGGTGACGGAGCCGCGGGTGTTCGCTCGTGCGTTTGCGGCGGCCCGGGAGGCCCAGGCGGCGTTCGACGCGCGGCTCCCCGGGCTCGGGCGCGAGGCGATCGACTGGGCCCGGGAGCACGGGCGGCCGCTGGTGGTCGTGCTGGGGCGGACGTACACGCTCTACAACCACGTGCTCAACTCCAACGTGCCGCGCCTGCTGCGCGACCTGGGGGCCGTGGCGGTCCCGGTGGACTGCTACCCGGTGGGCGACGACGTACCGGTGTTCGAGTCGGTCTACTGGGGCTACGGGCAGGCCAACCTGCGGGCCGCCCACGAGGTGCGCCGCACCCCCGGCCACTACGCCGTGTTTTGCAGCAACTACAGCTGCGGCCCGGACAGTTTCTCCCTGCACTTCGCCGGCACCATCCTCCACGGGAAGCCCCACGCCGTCATCGAGACCGACGGCCACGCGGGGGACGCCGGGACGCGCACCCGGCTGGAGGCATTTTTATACTGCGCTCGCCAGGATCTGGCCGGCGGTCACGCGAGCCAGGCGCGCCCCCATGAGCAACTGCGGCTCCTGGAGCTCGACGCGTTGACCCTGGCGGACACGCGGCGCCGGCGCGACATCCTGCTCTTCCCGCGGATGGGAGAGAACGCCGAGCTGGCGGCCGCCTCCCTGCGGGGGGACGGGTTTCTGGCCGAGGCGCTGCCCATGCCGGACCGCCACGCCCTGCGTCTGGGGCGCAAGTACACCTCGGGCAAGGAGTGCCTGCCCGCGGTGGTGACCCTGGGATCGCTGCTGGCGCGGCTGCAGGAGGCGCGCCGCGAGGACCGCTTCGCCTTCTTCATGCCCACGGCGTCCGGGCCCTGCCGCTTCGGCATGTACAACCTGCTGCACAAGACCGTGCTCAAGCGTCTGGGCCTGCTCGACCGCGTGAAACTGGTGTCCCAGCCGGACTCGGATTATTTCGCCGGCATCTCCAAGGGTTTGGCGCTCAAGACCTTCGCTGCGTTCGTGGCCGGGGACCTCCTGACCGAGGCCCTCCTTCACACGCGGCCGGTGGAGTCGCGGCCCGGGGCGGCCCAGGAGCTCTTCGACCGCACCCAGCAGGAGCTGGTCCGCCACCTCGAGGGCACGCCCGCGCCTTCCCTGGGCAACAGCCTGATGGAGACCATGGGCGGGCTCTTCGGCGTGCGCGCCATCTGCGCCCGGGCCGCGGCCGGGTTCGCCGCCCTCGTGACGCCGGGCCGCGAGCCGCCCACCGTGGCCGTGGTGGGTGAAATCTACGTGCGCCTGGATCCGTTCTCCAACGACTTCGTGGTCGAGAAGCTCGAGCAGCGGGGCCTGCGGGCCCGCCTGGCGCCCCTCGGGGAGTGGCTGGAGTACACCGACCTGAGCAACGAGCAGGAGATCCGCCGCGGCCGCTTCACCACACCCGACGCGTTCTGGGCCCGGGCGGTGTCGACCTTCCTGCAGAAGAGCATCACCGGCCGCCTGTACCGCGTGTTCGCCGAGGCCCTGGGCTGGCCCGCGCGCACCACGGCCGCCGAGTCCCTGGCCGCGAGCGCGCCGTATCTGCGCGACGATCTCCTCGGCGAGGCGGTGCTCACCCTGGGCGGCCCGGTCCACGAGTACCGCCACGGGGTCATCGACGGCGTCGTCTCGGTGGGGCCGCTCGAGTGCATGCCCAACAAGATCGCCGAGGCGCAGTTCTTCCACGCCCAGCGGGACCTGGGACTCCCCTTCGTCGTGCTGCAGCTCAACGGCGAGCCCGCCGACGAGAAGGCGCTGGATCACTTCGCCTACGAGGTCCACCGCCGCCGCGCGCCGGTGTCCGCTCCGGACGCCCTTTCGACCGCCTCCGGGGGCCTCTTGTCCGGGGTTCTCCCCGACCCGCGCTCGGCCGGGCCCCTGTAGTCGCACGGTGACCGTTGGTCAGATGGAATCGTGGTTGTGGTTTTTGGGCCGCAGGGGTATTTGCTTTCTTCAGGTATATATGCATCATGGCTCGACAGGGAGGAACCTCGCGGCAGTACTGCAGAAGCGGGCTTTTTGAAAATGCAGATGAACCCGAGAAACATGGAACTGACCATTGGTGTGTTCAGTGATGTCAGCCCGGAAATTCTCGGCTTCGTTGTGGTGGTGGTGGTCATCGTTGTCGGGATCTTTTTCTCCTGGCGTCACCAGACCCGGGTGCGACGTTGGATCCGAAACGCTTGGCGCAAGGCTCCCCGCGTTGCACTGGCTTCTGCCCCCGATGGCACTCGTGTGGTCGTCAGAGGCAGGGTCACCGGCATTACCGAGCCGCTACGGTCGCCACTGACCAGGTCCCCATGCGCTGCGTATACGCTCCTGGTGGAGCTTCACTCTCGAAAAAACGACATGTACACTCCCATCTTCGAAGAGCGATGCGCGGCGCGCTTCTTGGTTTCGGATACCAGCGGAACGGCTTGGGTGCTCGCCCGGGGCGCCCACCTGGAGCTCGGGTGTGACGAACTCGTGGTGTTCAACTGGGAGACCCGGCCGACGGCCGAGGCCCTGGCCATCCTTGAGAGACACGGGTATGTAATGGAACCAGGGGACCTCGATCGGCGCCGTTTTTCCGAATGCCGCCTGGACGAAGGCGATTTCGTGGAACTGGTCGGCCACGTGCGAAGCATTGCGCCTGCCGAAGCCGCCTGTCTCCCAGACACCGTCCGTCCTTCCGTGACCCATGTGGTGGAAGCGGATCCCGTCTGCCGGGTTGTGGGTGTGCGCGAACCCATCTTCTCGGATATCGTCGATCGCCCCTTAGACCGTCCGGGATGATCCTATTGCAATTAAGTCTGTCATTCTTCGTGCGGGTCATTGATCTGCCATCGTTCTTGTGTACCCCATGCCAGTTGTGCACTGAACTCTGGTGCTTCCAGACTGAGGTGGGGAGGAACCGTTCCATTGGTTCTCCGAAAAAAGCGTTGCCACGGGAAGGGGCATCCAATAGAATGGGCGCTCCTGGAGTCGCGGATGCACAAGACCCTGATCTACAACATCTTTCCCACGCTGGCCGGGAATCTGGACCAGTGGGAGGGGTGGGTGGATCACGCCGTGGACCTGGGCTTCAATTGGATTTATTTAAATAATGTCTTTTCGCCGGGGACGTCCGGTTCGATCTTCGCCATGGCCGATCCCTTCCGCCTGAATCCGCGGTTCGTGCCGCCCGGGACAGGAGAGGAATCTGGGATTTCGCAGTTGCAGCGCTTCTTGCAGCGCCACCGCGAGCGGGGCGTGCGCTTCATGACCGACCTGGACCTGCTCCACTGCGCCGTCGACGCCCCCGTGGTGGAGCGCCACCCGGACTGGTTCGTGCGTGACGACGCCGGTGCGTTCGTGCACCCGTTCGGCCCGGACCCGCTGGACCCCGCCTCGGTCACCGTGTGGGACGACCAGGTCGAATTCGACCTGTACGGGGCGAAGGACCGCGAGACGCTCTGGAAGTACCTGGAGACCGTCGTCGACTTCTGGACCCAGCTGGGGTTCACCGGTTATCGCTGCATGCACGTCACCTCGGTGCCGGCTCCGCTGTGGCGCACCTGCGTCAGGACCGCGCTCACCCGGGCCCGGGAGCCCGTGCTGTTCATCGCCGACGCCCTGGGCGAGAGCGTCGAGAAGGTCCACGCCCTGCGGGACTGCGGCTTCCACCACCTGTACAACTCGTCGTGCTGGTGGCAGTTCGACTCCGACTGGGCGCTCTCGCAGCACGATCGGCTCCAGGCCGTCGCGCCCACGGTCTCCTTCCCCGAGAACCATGACACCCCGCGCCTGTTCCACAAGACCGAGGCGCTCACGGCCGTGCAGCACCAGCGTTACCTGTTCGCCTGCTGGTTCTCCAGCGCGCTGCAGATGACCATGGGCTACGAGTACTGCTGGCAGCGGCCCTGCCACGCGGTGCGAACCACCCCGGCGGACCAGGAGCCCCGCGCCCCAGACATCTCCGCGTTCGTGCGGGCCTGCAACCGTATGACCCGTCTGTGGCCCATGCTGTGCGAGGAGGGCCGTGTGCTGGCCCTGTCGCCGCTGTGGGAGCCCACCCTCACGCTCTCCAAGACCGTGGACGGCCAGGAGAGCCGCATGATCATCAACAAGGACTGGACCCAGCCCCGCGCGGTGGCGCTCGTGGAGTCCTGCGAGTTGTGCCGCCCGTTCCACTTCTCCGGGGACGGCGACGGGCACTGGTCCTGGGAGCCCGCCGCCGGCGTGATCGAGCTCGCGCCGGCCGAGCTCGTGCTGCTCAGGAGGACCGAATGACGACCCGCCTCATCGCCCTGATCCTGTTACCCCTCGTGCTGGGCGCGGGCGGCTGCGACAAGAAGGCCGAGACCACCGACGTGCCCGCGGGCGGGATCGCCGTCTCCGACCCGCAGCGCTCCTGCACCCACCTGATCGCCAAGCTCGGGTCCTGCTCCCGGGCCCACGAACTGAACCAGCGGTTCGCCTTCGACCGCGTCAAGGACTGGGTCTACGAGGACTGCGAGAAGCTCAAGACCGAGAACAGGAGCCTGTTCGATCGCCTCATGTCCTGCGTCAACACCGACTGCCCCCAGATGGAGTCCTGTCTGGAGGAGGTGCTCGGGAAGTGGCAGGAGAATCGGAAGTAAACCATGGCCCGAGGCCCCGCCCCCTGGAAAAACTCCTTTCCCGACGTGCCCGCCGGCACCAAGCTCGGCGAGTACGTCGTCCGGCGCCGAATCGACGCCGGCGGCATGGGCACCGTGTACGCGGGCGTCCACCCCGTCATCGGCAAGAAGGTCGCGATCAAGTTGATCCACCCCCACGTGGCCCAGAATCCGGAGAACATCCAGCGGTTCAAGCAGGAGGCCATGGTCGTCAACGCCATCGGCGACCCCGGCATCGTGGACATCTTCGGCTTCGGCGAGTACGAGGACGGGCGGTACTACTTCGTCATGGAGTATCTGCGCGGGGAGCGCCTGCTCGAGTTCCTGAAGCGCCACGGCAAGCTTGGCGCCTTCGCGGCGGGGCAGATCCTGCGCATGCTCGCGCTGTCCCTGGCCGCCGCCCACGCCAAGGGCGTCATCCACCGCGACCTGAAGGCCGAGAACATCTTCCTGGTGCCCTCCAACGACGGTCACTGGCCGCCGCGCACCAAACTGCTGGACTTCGGCCTGGCCAAGCTCCTCGAGCCCCTGGAAGGTCAGGACCTGCCCAAGACGCGCCAGGGCATCACCCTGGGCACGCCGTACTACATGTCCCCCGAGCAGTGTCGCGGCAAGCCGGTGGACGCGCGCAGCGACATCTATGCCCTGGGCGTGCTGGGCTACGAGATGATCACCGGGCGCCTGCCGTTCGTCCACGAGGACCTCACCGAGGTGATGCACATGCACCTGCGGGAGAAGGTCACCCTGCCGCCGTCGGCCGAGCGCCCGGCGCTGGTGGACGAACTGATCCTGGGCTGCCTCGAGAAGAACCCGGAGGACCGGCCGCAGGACATGCACGAGGTGATCTCCGCCCTCGAGATGATCTTCCCGCCCCTGGCACCGCTGCGGGTGGATGACGGGGGCGTCGATTATGACGCCGGGGCGCCCCAGGTGTCCGCGACGGACTTCGACGACTCCGAGCCGCTGCCGACTCCCGTGGGGATGCCGCCTGGCTCGGGCGAAACCGGCGCGGAGGGTTCCCCCCCGTCCCCTTCCTCGGCGACCTCCGGGACGTCCCCGGCCTCGGCGTCCTCCCTGCCCCACGTCCCCTCCGAGACCCTGCGGGTGGCGCCGGCCCCGCCACCGCCGCCCGGCGGCCACGTGGTCGAGGTGGAAGGCGCCGGCCGGGGGTTGGGCCTGTTCCTAGGCGGTTTTTTCCTGGGCATGCTGCTGGGCATGGGCGTGCTGTACCTGATCATGCGGTGACAAGGAGCGGACATGACGAAACTGATTCTTCGCGCGATGGATCTGGATGGCTTCCTCACCGAGCGGGATCACGAACGGATCCGCCTGCTCGACTCGAAGTACCAGGAGGCGATGGACGTCTTCTCGCGATACGACCCGGCCGCGGCCGGAGCCAGGGACATGCGCGACCGCATGGTCGGGCTCTATTCCGAGCTCGGCCACGTGATGCAGGAGATGTTGCGCGAGGAGAAGAACATCCACGTGTTCTCCTTCGAGACGCCGGAGTTCATCCACGGCGAGGCCTCCCGGCTGATCGCCAAGCTCCGGGACGTGCGCACCGAGCAGCCCGAGTTCGTCTACTACATCCAGCGGGCCTATGAACTGCTCTTCAACATGGCGTTCCAGGGGACACCCGAGTCCAAGCACCACATCCTTGTGCGCACCCCCGTGGGCGTCCCCACGCAGCAGTACGCCATCCACAAGATCCCGCAGGTCGACGATCTCACCGGCAACGCGGTGATGTGCGTGATGCTGCGCGCCGCGCTCCTGCCCTCGATGATCGTCTCCAAGGAGATCCAGGAGTACCACTCCCAGGGCTACGTCACCCCGTTCGCCCTGTTCCGGATCGGCCGCGACGACCGGCGGACCGAACAGGACATGGCCTACGTGCTCGACCTGAAGAAGAGCTACTTCAACTTGGAGATGCTCGACGGGAAGGACTGGTTCTTCGCCGACCCCATGAACGCCACCGGGGGCAGCATGATCACGGTGGTGAAGTTTCTCAAGGACCAGGGCGTGCGGCCCCGCTCGGTGAAGTTTTTCAACGTCATCTCCGCGATGAAGGGCTGCCTGCGCATCGCCCGGGCGGTGGAGGACGTGGACATCTACACGCTGTGGATGGACCCCGCGCTCAACGAGAAGGCGTACATCCTGCCGGGGGTGGGCGACGCCGGCGACCGCATCAACGGCCGGGACAGCCACGACACCCCCCGCGGTCTGATCCAGCTCATCGCCGACTACGGCACCCGCATCAGCGCGCTGTACCGCGCCCAGATCCGCTCCATCGAGCGCACCGTCCTGGGCTGAGCGACGGAGCCTTGTCATGACACAACCCCCGCCGGATGACCGCCCTTCCTCAAAAACTGGAGTTACAGCCGGGAGTTCGGCCGTGGCCGAAGTTCAAGCCGAAACCTCGCCAGAGGTTTCGGCCAGGATGCAGACCCTCCTTGAGATGCTCGACAGCGCGCCGAGCTCGATCATGGTTGTGGGTGAAGGGAGCGTCATCCACTACGCGAACCGGAAGACCCTCGAGCTGCACGGTTACACGCGGGATGAGTTCCTCCGTCTGCGGGTGCAGGACCTCGACACCCCCGCCTCTGCGGCCCGGTTCGAGGGGCGCATGCGCGAGTTCACAGAGCGCGGGGAGCTGGCGTTCGAGGTGGAGCACTACCGCAAGGACCGCACCGTCCTGCCGCTGGAGGCGGTCGCCCACCGCGTGACCTGGGAGGGCCGGCCGGCGATCCTGAGCATCGCCAACGATCTAACAGAGAAGCGGGCCCTGCAGGTGGAGGCCATGCGCCGCACGCGGGACCTGTCGCTGTTCCACCTGTTTGTCGTGGGCCTCGCCACGGTCGCAGAGGACGAGTTGCATCGACACATCGCCCACAGCCTGAAGGAGCTCACTGGTGCCTACTTTGTCACGATCTCGGACTTCGACCCGCTGACCCGCTGCCTGGCCCACCGGCATCTGGAGATCGATCCCGGCATGGCCGGCCGCTTCATCCAGTTCCTGGGCTCCCGGGTGGAGGACATCCCCACGCCGCTTTCCGACGAGGTCTACCAACTGGTCACGCGCAAGGGTTGGAGCCTGGAGACCTCGCTGTACGACGCGGCCTTCGGCTCCCTGCCCCTCCCGGTGGCCGCCGGGCTCCAGAAGTGGCTGCACCTGGACCGGTTCATCGGGATCTCGTTTTTGTCCGGGGACCGCCTGTACGGCACCTCGCTTTTGGCTTTGCAGCGGGACCAGCCCGACCCGTCGATGGACATGCTGCAGGCCTATCGACAGGTAGCCAGCATCGCCCTTGGGGCCCGCGCCGCCGTGGCGGATTACCGCAAGGTGGCAGCCGAACTGGAGCGCGCGCGGCCCATGGAGGTCCGGGGGCGCCTGGCGGCCTCGGTGGCGCCCGATCTCGAACAACTCGCGGAGCGCATCCGCCGCCGGACGCAGGAGGCCCTGGACGGGCTCCCAGAGGGTGACCTGCAGCGCGTCTCCCTCGGGGACGCCCTCGCCTCGGCGAGCGAACTGAAAAAAATCTTGAAACAATTGAAGGAACTGTGACGGCGCCCTCGGTCACTTCATCAAATCGGGGAACTTGGCGAAGAAATCGTGGAGCATGGCGCGGCGCTCGGGGTGCAGGTAGTCGAAGTTCTCGCCGCGGTCGATGACCTCCCAGAAGTCCTTGCTCTCGACGCTGATCAACTCCTGGCGGATCGAACGGATCCGCTCGGCGGGCTCGGTCTTCATGTCGAGGAAGATGCGGTGGGCGCGCTCCTGATCCTCGTGGAGCAGGAAATAGGTGGCCATCTTGATCTGGGCCTTGCGCACGCCTCGCAGCCCCTTCTCCTGGGCCTCGCCTTCGGCCTCCTTGTCGACCTCGAGGAGGATGTCCAGGAGCCGGTCCCCCACCGGGGCCCCCGCCGAGAAGGCCAGTTCGCACAGCGAGCAGAGGTCGTAGGCCACGGTCTCGGTGATGAACGCGATGTTCATGCCGAAGGCGACCTGGCCGTAGTAGCGGAAGTAGCCGGCGATCTCGAGGAGCTGGTCGTCCATGCCCGCGCGCAGCACGGCCTCGGCGAGCAGCCGGTACTGGTGCAGGACGTTGTAGGCGGTGCGCACGTCCTTGGCGTTCAAGGTGGCCCGCAGGTAGGTGTTGAAGAACTTCAGGATCAGCCGGAGCGTCTCCTGCTGCCGCGCCGAGATGGCGTCCTCCCCGAGGTACCGCGTGTCGATGGCGACGATGTAGTTGATGTCGCGCATGCGGTTGAGGGACTCGTTGTAGATCATCTGGAACTGGCGCAGCGTCTTGTACTCCAGCCAGGTGCGCTTCTCGGAGATCTCGTGGAGCACCTCGCGGTGCATGCTGATGAACTCGGTGTTCTGGCGCAGGGGTCCGGCCACGACGTACCAGCGTTCGGGCAGGCGCTCCTTGGTGGTCTGGTACTCGCGCAAAAGATCCCGCAGGGAGTCGATGGCGGAGGTGGCGATGCCCTTGTCCTTCTGCTCGATGGCGTTGATCGCGATGTCGGCCAACTGTTCGACGTTGCGCACCACCTGCTGCTGCAGCGCCTCGACGTCGGTGTCCGGGCGCGCGCGCACCAGGGTCGCGCCCACCTGGCGCTCGATGCCCTTGACGATGTTCTCGGGCTCGAGGAAATGGAAGACGTACAAAAAGTACGGCGCGATCAGGATCAGCGAGAAGGTCATCAGCAGCACGTTCACGATCGAACCGGCGACCGGGATGAACTCGTGCCCGCCGCCGCCACGGATGATGAAATTGACGAACAGGCAGTACACCGCCGAGACGATGAAGAACGCCAGGATCAGCAGGTTGGTCCGGTCCTTGAAGAACATCTCGGTGATGCGGGGCGTGTACCGGGTGGCGGCCAGTTGGACGATGATGGAAGCCACGGTGATGACGATGCCGAGGATGGCGGTGATCACCTCGCCCATGCCGCCTAGGATCTGGCGGCTGTCGTCCACGGACATCCGGTAGAACATCCCGAAGAAGCCGGCGTCGCCCTCGCGGACGCCGAACCAGAAGTAGTCAAGTCCATAAACAATCAAAAAAAAGACGAACGGAACCAGGGCGAGAAGCCCGATGGCGATATATAAAAATTTTTTCTGAACCGTCCCGAACATGAAGGCAACCCGAAAATGAGGGAGGCGGAGCGCGTCAGCTTGCCAAACGATCCGCCGGCCATTATACCCGTCTGGCGACCGTCCCGTCTTGGCCGGGCGACCGCTGGCGCTAACTGTACAGAAGAGGATGATGAAATGCCAGATGTAATTTCGCAACTCGAACAGATCGTGCGCGACGTCTCGGGGACGGATGCGGCGCTGGACCCGGACGCGGATCTGGTGGGTCGGCGCCTGATCAAATCGGTGATGCTGCTGGAGATAATCTCTCAGATAGAGGAGGTATACGATCTCGAGGTCACCGCCCAGGACGTGTACGCCGGGCACTTCGTCTCGCTGCGCGCGATGGCGGCGTTCATCCGGGGGCGTGCGTGAGCTGGATTCCCCCGCTCCCGGTGCCGGTGGGGCTCGCCCGCACCGGTGCAGAAGGACCGGCGCCCCACATGACGTTGGCCGTGTCCCGCTCCCGTCCCGACGCGGGTACGGTGGTGTGGTGCGCTGACGGGGCCGTGGACGCCGAGTGGGATCGACCGGCGCCCCGGATGCCCCGGCGCCTGTTCCGGGGCGCCGAAGAACCGGCGGCGACGTCCCCGGGCGTCCCCTTCTGGGTCGGATGGACCGCGAAGGAGGCCCTGTACAAGTTGGCCTGGCGGGATCGGCCCTTCGTCCCCGCCGACTACCCGGTCCGGTCCCTGCGCGAGGAGCCACCGCCGGACCCGCGGATCCTGCGGTTTTTCGCGTGGGACGGCGGTTTCACCGCCTGCGTGTCCGAGCCCGGCCCGGCCACCCGTCGCCTGTGGATCTCGGTGGCCACGTCGGCGCCCTGGCGGAAATGCGAAACGTGACTTGACAACCAGCGCGGGTTCTTGGAAAACACCGCTCAGGAGAAATCGAACACCCATGACCCAGTCCCATCTCTTCCTGCGTCTCGTTCCGGTCCTCGTGCTCTGGTTCGCCGGCTGCACCACGGCCCATCCCTACCGCATCGCCAAGTCCATGGACCTGGACGAGGCTTCGTCTCGTCCCGCCATCACCTCGATCCTGGACCTGGGCAACGCCGAGGTGCCCACGGAGGGCGAGGTCGCCCGGACGGGGATGAACAAGCAGGCCATGGTCGGGGAGCTGCTGTACGTGCTGGGCAAGGACTTCGGGCGCGGCCCGTCGGTGTCGGTGGCCGGCCTGCCGGCGGTGGTGCTGGCTCGCACCGAGAACGGCGGCCTGCTCGTGCGTGTCCCCGTGGGCGTGCCCGCGGGCCGGCAGAACGTGGTCGTGTCCACCTCCAAGGGCGTGTCCTCGCAGCCGTTCGAGTTCCGGCGGTTCGCGGCCGCCGGGAGCCCCGGGCACACGAAGCTCGGCCTGCTCGAGGCCCCCGCCTTCACCGAGGCCGCCTCCATCGAGCTGGGCGCCGAGCCCGCCGCCGTCGCGTTCTCCCGGACCAAGCCGCTGATGTACGTGGTCACCCAGACCGCCCCGGCCTGCCTCGAGAAGCCCGCGGGCGCCGACTGCGCGCCCAGCCTGCTGACCGTGGACCTGACGCTGGCGGACTTTCCGGTGGTGCAGAAGCAGAAGCTCGTCTCCGGGTACGTGCTCGGCTTCTCCGTCGCCCAAGGCATGGACCGCGCCCTCGTGGCGACCTCGGGCGGGCTGCAGGTCGTCAACCTGGAATACCGCACCCCGATCCTCCATCAGAAGATCGCCTGGACCGCGAAGACCCCCGCCAAGGAAGTTCAGCAGGCGCTGATCTCCCCGGACGGGAAGACGGCCGTGGTCCTGCTGCGGAGCGGCAACCGGCTGTCCATGTTCGACGTCTCGGTTCCCGACGTGCCCAAGGAGGGCCCCCAGGTCGATCTGCTGCCCGGAGAGAAGGCGCCGCTGGTGCGGACCATGGCGTTCTTCGCCACGCGCGCGACGCAGACCCTCTACGTCGCCGCGGGGGACACCCCCGAGAGCCTGGTGGTCGGCTGGCACCCCGGTCAGATCCTCACCACCGAGTTGATCTCGGCGCGGGACCGCACCATGGAGCCGGAACTGAAGATTCTGTCCTCCTTCCCCCTGCCCCAGGAGAAGGTGACGCCGACGCACCTGGCCATCTCCCTGCTGGGCGCCACCGAGGTCGAGGACACCCAGCGCACCGAGTGGACACATTTCCTGTACGTCTCCCTGGTCCACGGTGAGTTGATGACCCTCACCCAGAACCCGCTGTCGACCCCCTCGGGACTGCAGATGGGCGTGGACCTGATCGATAGCCTGAAGACCATCGGATTCCTGTCGCGGCTGGATCACAAGCAGAACTTCAAGTCGTTCGCGTCGGATCCCGTGGTCATGGGCGCCCTGGTTCCGGCCCACCACGGCAAGGAGCTGCTCTCGATCCGCTGCGTGCCCCACACCTCCAAGGAGCCCCTCGAGGTGTCCTTCGAGTGTGGGCTGCACGTCATGAACCTCCACACCGGGAAGGGCGAGTTCCGCCCCATGGGCAAGCTGGCCAAGGCTCAGTTCGTCTCGCCGTTCACCTTCGGGGCGGTGGCCGTCCAGGATTGAATCATGAAAGACGCCTTCACCATCCGTTCTTTCGCCGAGTGCAAACGGGCGGGGCAGAAGATCGTCACGATCACCGCCTATGACGCCACGTTCGCCCGCTTGTGCGACGAGGCCGGGGTGGACGTCGTCCTGGTGGGGGACAGCCTGGGCATGGTGATCCAGGGCCAGTCCAACACGCTGGCGGTCACCCTCGACCAAATGCTGTACCACACCCGCTGCGTGGCCCGCGGGCTCGCCCGCGCCTTCCTCGTGATGGACCTGCCCTTCCCCAGCGTGCCCGTCTCCCGGGAGCGGGCCGTCGAGGCGGCCGTGCGCGCCCTGTCCGAGGGGTGCGCCCAGGCCGTCAAGGTCGAGGGCAGCACCCCGTACGTTTTGGAGCTGGTGGGTCACCTGGTCTCCCACGGCATCCCCGTGATGGGGCACGTGGGTCTGGTGCCCCAGTCCGTCCACCAGATGGGCGGGTTCCGCATCCAGGGCAAGTCGAAGGAGGCCGGTGCACGGGTTCTCGAGGGGGCGCGTCGGCTCGAGGAGGCGGGTGCCTTTTCGGTCGTCCTCGAGGCGATCCCCCACGGGCTCGCCCGGGAGATCACCGGCGCGCTCCGCATCCCGACCATCGGCATCGGCGCCGGTCCTCACTGCGACGGTCAGGTCCTGGTGTCCTACGATCTGCTCGGCCTCAACGAGACCTACTGTCCCCGCTTCGTGAAGAAGTACGCCGACCTGACCGGGACGGTGAAGGCCGCGCTCGGGGAGTATGCCTCCGAGGTCCGCGCCTGCGTGTTCCCGGCCGTCGCGGACGGCGACGGGTCCCCCGCCGACGGTGGTCCACGGGCGGAGCGGACATGACCCACGAGCCCGTGGTGATCTCCAGCGCGGCGTGGATGCGCCGCTTCTGTGAGGCCCGCCGCGCCGAGGGGCGCCGCATCGCCTTCGTCCCCACCATGGGATACCTGCACCGGGGCCACCTGCGGCTGGTGGAGCGGGCGGCGGAGCTGGGCGACTGCGTGGTCGTGTCGATCTTCGTGAACCCGATGCAGTTCGGCCCCTCGGAGGATCTGTCCCGCTACCCGCGGGACCTGGAGGGAGATCTCGAGAAGCTCTCGGACCACCCCGTCCAGGCGGTGTTCTGCCCCCCCGCGCAGGAGTTGTATCCGGCCGGTTTCCAGACGCGGGTGCGGGTGGAGGGCGTCTCGGCCCCCCTGTGCGGCGTCTCCCGGCCGGGGCACTTCGACGGCGTGGCCACCGTGGTCCTGAAACTGTTCCATATCGTCTGCCCGGCGGTCGCCGTCTTCGGGCTCAAGGATTACCAACAATTCCGCGTCATCAGAACCATGGTGCGTGATCTGGACCTGGGCGTGGAGGTCGTCGGCTGCGAGACGGTCCGCGAGCCCGACGGGCTGGCCATGAGCTCGCGCAACGTCTATCTCGGTCCCGAGGAGCGCGCTGCGGCGGTGGTCCTCTCCCGCGCGCTTGGAGAGGCCGAGGACGGGATCCGGGCCGGTCGCCTGACGAGCGGTCCCGAGGTCGAGCGTTTCCTCACCGGGCGCATCGGCGCCGAACCCCTGGCCCGCGTCGACTACGCCTCCTGCAGGGACGCGGACACCCTCGGGCCGGTCGACGCCGTCACGGCGCCGGTCGTGCTGGCGCTGGCCGTCTTCTTCGGACGCACGCGATTAATTGACAACCGGGTCGTTTCCGTTTGAATGGACCCGTCCGGGCGGCGCGGTCCGGTTCCGCCCAAAGGAGTTTCTCATGAAAGACCATCTCCCGTTTCAGGCCCGTTGGACTGTGAAGGTGCTGCAGTGGCTGCTCTCCCGCGAGGTCTCCCTCGAGGAGATGCTGCAGGACGAGGACGTGCTCTCCGGCGTGGTCACCTATCTGACCAAGAAGGTGGCCGTGGAAAAAGAACTCCCAGGCCAGAAGGAGAAGGAGGAGAAGGTGTCCACCCTCGAGAAGGAGCTGGACTTCGTGCGCTGCCGGCTCTCGGGGGCGGACCAGCAGCGCAAGAACGAGGTGCAGGACCTCGAGAAGCGCAATTCCGAGCTCCGCGAGGAGGTCGTCAAGCTCACGCACAAGGTCCGGGCCGCCGAGAAGGAGATCTTCGACGCGAACTTCACCTCGGGAACTACGCGGGCGGCGCTGAAGAAGCACGAGGAGGAGCTGCGTGACCTGCGAAAGAAGCTGGAGAAGACCGAGCAGGAGCTCGGGCAGCGCTCGGCCGAGCTGGAGCGCGTCCAGAAGGAGGCCCAGGCGCGCCTGGACCGCCAGGCCCTTTTGTGGGAGGACGAGAAGAGCCGGCTCATGTTCATGCTCGAGGAGCGCGACAACGCGCTCTCCGAGGCCCGGGAGGGCCAGGCGGCGGCCACCCGCGAGATCGTCTCGGTCACGCAGGAGCTCGAGGACAACCAGGAGCGCCTGGCGCTGCTCGAGGTCGAGGCCGTCTCGAAGGGGGTCCCCCTGGTGAAGGTGGGCCACGAGCCCGTGGTCGGGGAGAAGGCCGCCCAGGCGGTGGCGGAGAAGAAGAAGCGCAAGGTGGACGACGAGGATCAGCCCTCGACGAAGACCCCGCGGCGCAAGGGCGGGAACCCGGACTTCGATCCGATCTCGGCGGTGGTCGGCTTCTCGCAGCAGAACATGTTCGAGCTCTCCGATGACGCCCGCTACACCGAGAAGGTCAACCTCGACGTGGAGAGCATCCCGGAACCGGCCCGCCCCCAGAGCGAGAAGGCCCGTCCCCAGGGTGAGAAGGCCCGTCCCCAGGGCGAGAAGGCCCGTCCGTCCCGCCGTTCGACCAAGCCTCAAGAAACTTCCGAGAAAACTCGCCCCCAGGGCGAGAAGGCTCTCCCCCAGGGCGAGAA
>CALKWH010000295.1 GCA_938004375.1 uncultured Pseudomonadota bacterium | reverse complement strand
ACAAGAACAACTTCGAGGACGAGGACGGCTGCCCCGACGCCACGAAGGACACCGATCAGGACGGCATCCCCGATGTGTCCGACAAGTGCGTGAACGAAGCCGAGGACAAGAACAACTTCGAGGACGAGGACGGCTGCCCCGACGCCACGAAGGACACCGACAAGGACGGCGTGCCCGACGCCACCGACAAGTGCGTGACCGACCCCGAGGACAAGGACGGCTTCTCCGATGAGGACGGCTGCACCGACGCCGACAACGACGAGGACGGCTTCTGTGACGACAACGCCGCGATCCAGGGGAACCTGGCCAAGTACGCCGACGTCTGCAAGGGCCTGGACAAGTGCCCCAACGAGAAGGAGACCATCAACGGCGTGGACGACGAGGACGGCTGCCCCGACAAGGGCGCGGTCAAGGCCATCATCACCCGCACCAACATCCAGATCATGGACAAGATCTTCTTCAACACGGGCAAGACCACCATCAAGACCGAGAGCTTCAAGGTCCTCGACACGGTCGTGTCGATCCTGAAGTCCTACCCGCACATCAAGATGCTCGAGGTCCAGGGCCACACCGACGACGTGGGCGACGACGCCAAGAACCTGACCCTCTCCGACGGCCGCGCCGCCGAGGTCGTGAAGTACTTCGTGTCCAAGGGCATCGACGCCGCCCGCCTGACCTCGAAGGGCTACGGCGAGACCGCCCCGCTGGCGGACTGCAAGGCCATGAAGAAGGGCAAGGCGCAGAACGAGTGCCGCGCGAACAACCGCCGCGTCGAGTTCAAGATCGGCTCCGCCCCGGCCTCCATGCCGGTGCCCCCGTCCGATCCCGCCGCCCCCCCCGCCCCCACGAAGTAGTTCTCTCCCGATCCCCCCTACACGGGGCTAGCTTCAAAGGTGCCTTTTACCAGGCGAGGACGCGGACCTCGTCGAGCAGCCAGTACCAGTCCCAGGTGGCCTCGTAGCGGAAGTAGACCCAGGCCTGGGCGCTGCCGCCGCAGGCGGCGGTCAGGTCCAGGCGCTCGCGGACGCCCTCGGCGGTGTCGGCGGTGTAGGTGGCGAGCGGGATCCAACTGTAGAGGCCGCCGTCGAGGGTGACACCCACGGTGGCGACGTCGGTGTCGGAGTAGTCGCGGTAGGTGTGGAGAAACTCGAGGGCGAAGTGGGTGTAGCCCTGGCAGGAGAACTCGGGGGTGAAGATCAGGTCGTCGTGGTCGGTCATGACACCCAGGGCGTTCGAGTCGGCCACGGCGAAGAGGCCGACGGATCCCGGGAGCGTGTGGGAGGTGCCGGCCGAGGAGACCCAGGTCATGTACCCCGGGTCGCCGTCGTTGACGAAGATCCAGTAGAACGGCGGCCACCTGTCGAAGCCCTCGGAGACCAGCACCACCGGGCAGAAGGCCGAGGGCCCGCAGCCCGCGTCGTCGCAGTCGGTGTCGCCGTCGGCGTCGTTGTCGAGGCCGTCGCCGCAGGCCGACTCGGTGTCCTCGGGACCGCAGGGGGCCAGCCCCGCGCACTCGGCGTCGAAGCAGTCGGTGGTGCCGTCGGCGTCGTTGTCGAGGCCGTCGCCGCAGGCCGCCTCGGTGTCGCACAGGCCCGGCGCGCCGAAGCAGTCGGGGTCGTCGCAGTCGGTGTCGCCGTCGAGGTCGTTGTCGAAGCCGTCGCCGCAGGAGAGCTCGGCGGGATCCTCGTAGTGGTAGGCGGCGATCAGGTACCGGGGATCGGACGGGGACACGTGGTGGGAGGCCACGATGAAGGCGTAGACGCCGTCGGCGGGAGCCTGGAACAGGAGCTCCTCGAGCTCGCCGGCGCCCCGCTGGTCCATCGCCTCGAGGCAGGGGCCGTTGACGGTGCAGGGGGCCTGCACGAAGAGCGCGCCGTCGAGTCCGCCGCCCTGCAAGAAGACCACGGTCTCGCCGGCGACGAGCTCCAGTTCGAACACGGCGTCGTTCCCCGCCGGGAGCTCGACATCGCCGCAGGTGCCGTGGGAGAGGGCCAGGTCACGGGCGGTGAAGTCGGCGGTGAAGTCCAGGCCGGCGGTGGTGAAGGGCACGGTGATGCGCCGCGCGTCGTCGCAGGACTCGCCCGTGCCGTTGACGAAGACGCAGGCGGGGGTGCCGCCGCCGTCGTCGCAGGCGGGGGTGGCCGCGTCACAGGGAGTGTTCACCCACGAGCCGCAGCCGTTGGGGCCCGTGACGCAGGTCTCGATGCCGGTGTCGTCGCCGTTGCAGCGGAGCTCGCCGGCGGGGCAGTCGTCGGCGCACAGGACGGCCGTGCAGCGGGTGCCGTCTGCGTCGTCCACGCACACGGGGGTTTCCCCGGTGCAGGGCGCGGCGGACCAGTCGGTGCAGCCGTCGGGACCGGTGACGCAGGTCTCGACCGCGTTTCCGTCGCCGTCGCAGCGCGTGTCGTCGAGGGTGCAGGCGTCGACGCAGGCCTCGGTGCAGCCAGCGGTGCCCTCGTGCTCGACGCAGAACGGCGCGCCGTCCGGGCAGCTGGTGTAGATCCATCCCAGGCACCCGGAGTCGAGCTCCTGGCAGGTCTCGACGCCGCGGTCGTCGGGGCCGCACCGGGTGAGGCCCGCCTCGCCGCAGGCGTCGTCGCAGCCCAGGCAGCCGGAGGTGTCGAGGTGACAGGAACTGTCACATGCTAGGACCCCGCCGTCGAAGCCCAGTAGGATGGTGCGGCAGGTAAGGCCGCGCAGGTCCGCGCCGTCGCACTCCTCGCCCTGCGCCGGGTCGGCGACGCCGTCGCCGCAGCCGGGGGTGATGTTGTTGGTCTTTTTGGGGTCGTCATCGCAGCCCGGGAGCGCGAGGACGAGGACGACAGGGAGCCAGCGCAAAGACAGAGACATCGGACACCTCCGTCAGGGAGCATAGCCGAAAACGGGACGGATTTCGACCGTGGGTTGGGGTCGCCCTCGAGGGCTTGGCGTATCAGGTGGGGATCAGGTCAGGGGGGCGGGGGGTGAGAGGACGTGGCGTTAGTTTGCGAGCACGGTCACGTCGTCAATGAGCCAGTACCAGTCCCAACCTGAGGTATAGCGGAAGCGAATCAAGACGTTCGACTGTCCCCCGGCCACCGCAGAGATGTTGATGTTGGCGATGGCGCCATTCGTCGAGGATGCAGTGTAAGTCGCGACGTTGGTCCAATTAGTACCGCCGTCGTTGGAAATGGCGACCGCACCGCTGCCGGAAAGGTGTCGGTAGTAGTGGCGGAAACTCAGGATGACGGAGGAGGTCCCACTGAGGTTGATGGCAGGGCTGATCAGGTCATCGAGGAAGGTGCTGCCAGAGCCAGCGGCGTCGGAGTTAGCCACAGCCCACTGACCGGTTGCGCCGGTCAGAGCAGGAGTGGAAGCGCCCATCCACGTAAAGCCGGCTGTGCCGCCGTCGACGATGGTCCATCCGACCAACGGCCAGGTGTTGAAGTTCTCCGAGAAAACCATGGTGCAGAAGGAGGCGCAATCGGTATCGACACAGTCGGTCAGGCCGTCGGCGTCGTTGTCGATGCCGTCGGCGCAGAAAGCGTCCGTAGTCTCGGGACCGCAGGTGCTAGCGCCGGCGCACTCGCTGTCGGCGCAGTCGATGGACCCGTCGAGGTCATTGTCAATGCCATCAACACAGGAAGTCTCGGTGGCGTAGAACTTCTCGATGGTGAAGTTGTAGCCGGACGTGGTCGTCGAATAATACGCCTCGAGCACGACGTAATAGGTGCCGTCGGCGGGGGCGGTGAACAAGATGTTCGACTCCGAGCCGGTGTTCAACAGGCAGACCGGGGCCGTCGTGGTGCAGGCCGGCAGCACGCGCAGTTGGGCGTCCAGCGTGCCGGTCTCGTTCAGGCGCAGGCGCTCGCCGGCGAGCAGGTCCACCGCGAAGATGCCCTCGGGGCCGCCGGTGACGGTGCAGGTGGCGCTGGAGAAGATGTGGTCGTTGGCGTAGTCGGCGCCGAAGTTGGTGCCCGTGACGTTGTACGGGAACGTGGTCACCACGGTCGGGTTGGCGCAGCCCTCGCCGAGCTCGCAGGCGGTGGCGACGGCGCAGTCGAGGTCGTCGCAGTCGGTGAAGGTGTCGTCGTCGTTGTCGAAGCCGTCACCGCAGTTGAGCTCGGTGGTGCAGCCGGTCTGACCGAAGCAGTCGGGGTCGTTGCAGTCAATCTTGCCGTCGAAGTCTTCGTCGAGGGTGTCGGCGCAGTTGGCCTCGGTGACGTCCCAGTTGATGATGGAGAAATCGTAGCTCTTGGAGGATGGAGTGCCGCTCCAGGCCTCGAGGATGACGTAGTAGATGCCGTCGGCGGGAGCCGTGAAGACGAGGTTGATCTCGTTGGTGCCCGCATCCTCGGACATCAGGCAGGTGGAGGCGTTGGCGCAGGGCTGGATCACGTGGATGACGGAGTCGAGCGCGCCGATCTCATCCATCTTGATGCGCTGGCCGGCGGTGAGGGTCACCGCGAAGACGGCCTCGACGCCGCTGGCCGGGTCGCAGTTGGTGCCGGTGAAGCTCTGGGCGTTGGTGAAGTCGGCGGTGATGTCGGTACCCGTCGCGTGGAAGGGCAGGGTCACCGGCAGGGCGTCGGCGCAGGAGTCGCCGCCGAGGCAGGCGATGAACGTGGCACAATCGTCGTCGTCGCAGTCGACCAGGGTGTCACCGTCGTTGTCGTTGCCGTCGGAGCAGTTGAGCTCGGTGGTGCAGCCGGTCTGGCCGAAGCATTCGGTGTCATCGCAGTCGGTGGCGCCGTCACCGTCGTTGTCGAAGCCGTCGGCGCACAGGCCGGCCTCGCTGGCGGTCACGATCATGGCGGAGAAATCGTAGGCGTAGGCCGCGCTGGAGTAGTAGGCTTCGAGGACGATGTAATAGGTGCCATCGGCAGGCGCCGTGAAGCGCAGGTTGGTCTCGGTGTAATCCGAGGAGATCAGACAGGTCGGGTTGACGTCGGTGCAGGTGCCGAGCACGCGGATGACGGCGTCGAACGAGGTGTTGGTCTCGTCCATGCGGAGCTCCTGGCCCGCGGTGAGGGTGACGGCGAAGATGGCCTCCACGCCGTTGCCGGTGGTGCAGTTCCCGGCGGTGTTGTAGAAGTTGTGATTGTTCACGTAGTCGGCGCCGAAGTTGGAGCCGGTGACGCGGAACGGCAGGGCCATCGTGTACGGGGTGGCGCAGGACTCGCCGGTGGCGCAGGAATTGGTGGCGGCGCAGTCGGCGTCGGCGCAGTCGGTGTTGCCGTCGGCGTCGTTGTCGAGGCGGTCGATGCAGTAGGCATCGGTGTTCTCGGGGCCGCAGGCGCCGATGCCGTTGCAGTCGGTGTCGGCGCAGTCGACGAAGGTGTCGTTGTCGTTGTCGAGGCCGTCGCCGCAGAAAGCGACGGTGTTCTCAGGACCGCAGGGGCCGAGGATGGCGCAGTCGGCGTCGGCGCAGTCGGTGGTGCCGTCGTTGTCGTTGTCGAGGCCGTCGCCGCAGCGCTCGGCCGTGTTCTCGTCGCCGCAGGGGTCGATGCCCGCACACTCGGTGTCGGCGCAGTCGATGTCGCTGTCGTTGTCGTTGTCGAGGCCGTCGTCGCAGACCGTCTCGGTGGTGCAGGCGCCCAGGCCGAAGCAGTCGGGATCGTCGCAGTCGACGAGGTCGTCGAGGTCGTTGTCGAAGCCGTCGTCACAGGTGAGCTCCGTTGTGTCTTCATAATTGAAGACGGCAATGGCGTAGGAGGCGGTCGACGGGGAGGTATAGTACGACTTGACGATCAGATAATAGGTGCCGGCGGCCGTGGCCTCGAAGAGGAGGGCTTCGGTGTCGTCGTAATAGCCGTCATCGGCGGCGTCGAGGCACTCACCGGCGGCGTCGCAGACGGCCTGAATGTAGATGACGCCGTCCATGCCGCCGCCCTGCGCGAAGATGATGGCCTGGTCCTGGGCGAGGTCCACGGCGAACACGGCGTCGACGCCCGAGGCGTTGAGGTCGCAGCCGGTGCCTTCCAGGGTCATGTCGGCGGCCAGGAAGTCGGCCGTGAAGTCGGTGCCCTCGGTGTAGAAGGGGATGGTGATGGTGTACACGTCGGCGCAGGTCTCACCCGAGCCGTTGGGGGCCATGCAGGTGGCGACGCCGGCCAGGTCCTGGCACTCGGGGGTGGCCACGTCGCAGGGGTTGTTCTGCCACTCGGTGCAGCCCTGGGCGCCGGTCACGCAGGTCTCGATGCCGTCGGCGGCGAGGTTGCACTGCTTGACGTCCAGCGTGCAGGCGTCCTCGCAGTCGGCCACGCAGGTGGGGGTGCCGGCCTGCAGTTCGCAAAGGGGGGTGGCCTGCGGGCACGCGGCGTTCTGCCACTCGGTGCAGCCGGAGGCGCCGAGCACGCACGCCTCGATGCCGTCGTCGTTGGCGTTGCACTGCTCGGCGTTGAGGGTGCAGGCGTCCTCGCACGACGCGCACTGGGCGACCTGCTCGATGACCTGGCAGGTCTCGGAGGTCAGGGTGCAGTCGGTGTCACTCCACACGTTGCAGCCGGTCTCGGTGTCGGCCACGCACACGCGCAGGGTGTCGCCCGAGCAGACGCGGTTGTCGAGCTCGCACGCGTCGGAGCAGCCCGAGGTGCATCCGGAGGTGTCGAACGCGCCGCAGCCGGCCGCGCAGGCCAGCGTGCCGCCCGTGAAGTCACCCTCGATGGTAGTGCAGTCCTCGTCGCCGAGGGCGGTGCCGTCGCAGGTCTCGCCGGCCTCGAGGATGCCGTTGCCGCATTCGGCGTTGTTGACGTTGTTGACGTTGTCGTTGTTGGTCTTTTTCTTGACATCGTCATCGCAGCCAATGGACAGGTAAGAAAAAACAGAGATGAGCAGTAAAACCGATAACCAATGTGTACGTTTCATTTCAGGCTCCTTTTTTCCTAGGAAAGAAAACACGGTCAAGCACGGGCGCATACATAGCAGATACGGCGGAAAAGTCCAGCCCATTATATATGGGCGATCAGTTCTCCGCGTCCGGCGGGCGCCGGGAGAAGCGCAGGATGCCGGTGACGAGCACCTCGGCGCGGAACACGCGCACCACCGCCGCGGTGAGGAGTCCGGCGGCGAGAAAACTGTATAGAATGCCCCATAAAACGAACCCCGCGTTCTCGAGGGCCAGTTGGCGCATGGCCATCATCGGATGCGAAAAAGGTATGATGAACAAGATAATCTGCAATGATGTGGGCACGGTGTCAAAATCTTTGAGCATAACGATCATCATGGGGAACATGGCCAGGACCAGGATGGCGTAGGTGAGCATCTGGGCGGATTTGTAGTCCCGGGCCAGGACCCCCAGGAGCAGGGCGAAGGCCAGGCCGAACATCAGGGAGGCCAAGAGCGACACGATGACCAGGAAGTAGTCCCCCACGCCCAGGTCCAGGCCCAGCACCGCCAGGCTCTCGGCGGGCGCCTCGAAGTTCTGGAGGTAGAAGCGCAGCCCGACGGCGAAGATGCCGGCCATGAGGATGCCGACGATGGCAGAACCCAGCAGTTTGCCCAGCACCAGCGTACGGCGGGACACCGGCAGGGTGAGCAGCGTCTCGAGGGTCTTGTTCTCCTTCTCGAGGCCCATGGAGGACACCACCACCGAACCGCCCAGCATGAGGATGATCATCATGATGATGGGCACCGTGATGGACTGGGAGGCCAGCAGTTGGCTGATCTTCGCCGGGGAGAGCATGGGGATGAGCTTGTCCTTGAAGAACGTGTTCTCGATGCGGGCGATGGGGTCCACCAGGACGTCGGCCGGGTCGCGGGGGCCGTCTTCGTCGGCGTTCGGGGTGTCGGCGGCGGGCGGGGCGCCGCCGGCGGGCGGGGTCGGGGCGGCGGTCCCCGGCGGGGTGGCGCGCGCGGCGGGCGGGGACGTCGCGGCGTCGGGGAAGCGCAGGGTGATCAACTCCCGCGAGACCGCACGGTTGACCGAGAGGAAGTGCCGCTCGAGCACGGCCGAGGAGATGGTGTCCAGCGCGCCGGCGCCGCGCATCAGCCAGGTGACGCCCAGGCGGCCCTGGCGGCCGGAGCGCAGCCGGGCGTCGAAGCCCTCGGGGATCTCGATGAGGGCGGCGCCCCGGGCGTGGGCGCGCAGCCGGCGCAGGCCCTCGCGATCGTCGGCGCCCAGGTAGATCACCTCGCAGCTCGCGTTCAGCGCGGTCACCACCGTCTGCGCCAGGCGGGCGTCGGGCGGCTCGAGGTTGAGCACGGCGATCACCGGCTTCTTCGTGGTCTCACCCTTGGTCATGCTCACCAGGCCCCCCATGGAGGCGAAGATCGCCGTCACGGCGATGATGGTGCCGACCGTGGTCAGGTTCAGCATCTCGCGGACTTCCTTGAGCACGATGTTCCACAGCATGGCGGTTACCTCCCCTCCGGGCGGTGCCCGTCGCGGATCAGGTGCAGAAAGACCTCCTCCAGCGTGCGCTTGCCGTGCCGCTCGCGCAGCTCGACGGGCGTGCCGCAGTCGATGACGGCGCCGGCGAACATGAAGGCGACCCGGTCGCAGAGGGTCTCGACCTCGAGCAGGTTGTGGGACGAGAGCAGCACGGAGCCGTGCGAGGTGGCCTCGCGGATGCGCTCGCGCACGGCCATGGCCGAGATGACGTCGAGCCCGGAGGTGGGCTCGTCGAGGATGGCCAGTTGCGGGCGCACCATCAGGGCGCGGGCGATCACCAGTTTGCGGGTCATGCCCTTGGAGTAGCCGGACACGCGGTTCGACAGGCGCTCGCCGAGGCCGGTCATCTCGACGCCGCGCGCGGCGATGACGGCGGGCTCCTCGCGGTCGGCGAAGAAGCGGGCGATGAAGTCGAGGTACTGGCGCCCGGTGAGGTTCTTGTAGACGCCGGCGTCCTCGGGCAGGTAGGAGATGTGGGGCCGGAAGCCGTCCGGGTCCGCGGCCGTGTCGCGCCCCTCGAAACGGATCACTCCCGAGGAGGGCCGCAGGAGGGTGGCGATCATGCGCAGGGTGGTGGTCTTCCCCGCGCCGTTGGGACCGACGAGGCCGAAGATCTCGTGGGGACGGATCTCGAAGGACACGCCGCGCACGGCGTGGGTCTTGTGGAACACCTTGTGGACGTCGAGGACTTGGAGCAGGGTCACGACGGATCCTCCGTGGGCGCCCGGAGCGACCTGCGCAGCAGGAACAGGAGCCAGACCAGCGCGGGTCCGGCCAGCCCCAGGAGCCAGAGCGCGGCACCCAGGGGCACGAGCTCGGGCCGCGCGGGCGCGGGCGGCGTCAGGGTGAAAGGTTCGAACTCGGGGGTGACCAGGAGGCGGCCACCCAGAGAAATGGCCAGCACCAGGCCGTTGTAGAGCGCGTGGAACAGCACGGCCGGGAACAGCCGCCCCGACCACTCGGTGAGCGCGGCCAGCACGAAGCCGACCGTGAACAGCAGCAAAAAGCCGACGATCTTCAGGTGGACGGCGGCGAAGAGGGCGGCGGTGAACGCCATGGCCGGCCAGGCCCCCCAGGTCCGCAGGCGCAGGCTGCGGAGCAGCAGACCGCGGAAGAAGAGCTCCTCGCACACGGGCGCCGCCACGACGCCCAGGCCGATCACCAGCGTCCAGGCCAGGGGACTCCCGAGGGCGGCCCCGGTGAGGAACTCCATCTGGGGGTCCGGGCGTTGCAGGGCGGGGAACACGTGGAGCAACAGCGCTTCCAGGTTCGAGCCGAACAGGAGGGTCACGGGTACCAGGAGCGCGAGGAACACCCAGGCCCTGAACGGCCGCCGGGGCGGGGCCAGCTTCAGCCAGGCGGTGGGCAGGGCGCGCACCGAGACCCAGAACCAGGCGGCGAGCCCCCAGCCGACGGTGGAGACGAGACCCGTGACGAGCATGCCGACCGGGGAGCGCAGGGCGGGCCAGAGCGCGCCGAACAGGTAAACGAGGGTCTGGAAGATGGTCGTGAGCAGGAGAAAGCCGGCCGTGAAGAGCAGGATGGCCCCTGCGCCGGGAGGGCGCGGCGCGGCGAAGTCCTCGGGCGGCGGGGTCCGGAAGACGGGGTCCGCGTCGACGGTGGCGAGCTCGGGGTCGGTCATGCGGGATTCACGGGGCGGCGCGGCGCTTGGCGCAGGCGGCGATGGCCTCGGCCAACTGTTCACGGTAGCAGGCGGTGCTCATGGTCTTGCCCGTGCTCAGGTTGAAGGACTTCTTGGCGGCCTCGGCCTTGAGGAACTCGAGGTGGCCGCGGTGGCCGTTCTGGGTGAACCAGACCGAGGCCTCTTTGCGGTTCTTGCAGGTGGTGGACCAGCGCAACTGGGAGGTCCAGAAGCTCTCCTCGAGGATGCCCTCGGTCACGCCGTGGGACTTCAGGAAATGATAGAGCTCGTAGCGGTCGTCGGCGTCGAACTTGTCGTCGTTCTGCGCGGCCAGCAGGAACTTCAGGTCCTCGGGGGGATCCTGTCCGAAGTTCTCCTTGATCAACTTGAGGGTGTTCTGGCGGATCCAGTGGCTGCCGACCAGCAGGTTGCGGATGATGTAACTGGGCACGGCCTTGTGCTTCTTCAGGTTCGGGTCCAGCAACAGGGCCTTGCCCATGACGTCGATGGACTTGCGGTAGTCCTTGATGCGCGCGTAGGAAAGCCCGAGCAGGAACTGGAGCTCGCCGTCCTGGGGGAACCACTCGATCCAGCGGCGTAAAAGGACGAACTTCTCCTCGATGGCCTTGGTGTCGGTGACCATGATCATCTCGTCGGAGAAGGTCTTCTTGCCCTCGACCACGACGGCGGCGCGGACCTGCCGGAGCTCGGCCGCCGCGCCCTCGTCCCCGGGCTTGGCCGCCAGCGCGTTCTCGGCAGTCTTCAAGGCCTCATCGAGCTTGCCGGACTCGAGGAGGATCAAGGCGGCGGACTTCGGACCGTCCGGGGCCTTGGGATCCGGGGTCATCGCGTCGGCGGCCATGGGGGCGTCGACGGGGACCTCGGGCGCGACGGCGACGGTGCGGCCGCCTTCGTCCGAGGACAGCGACGAGATGATGAAATAGAGGATGCCGGCCAGCGCCAGCACCGCCAGAAGGCCGATGACGACCTTGCCCCCGCGGCTGGTGAAGAAGTCGTCCACGCGGGCGCGGATGGGTACGCTCATCGTCTTGCGGTACGAGTCCATCTCGAGCAGGCGCCCGAGCACCGCCCGCATCTCGTAGGCGTCCTGGGGGCGGTCGTCTGGCTTCTTGCTCATGGTCTTGAGGATCAGGGTCTCCAGGGCGGCGGGCACGTCCGGGGCGAACGTGCGTACCCGGGGCGGCGCCTCGTGGATGTGCTTGCCCAGCAGGTCGATGGGCGAGGCGGCCTCAAAGGGCAGGCGCCCGGCGAGCATGGCGAACAGGATCACGCCCGTGGAGTAGAGATCGGCCTTGTGGGTGACGTTCTTCCCCTGGGCCTGCTCCGGGCTGATGTAAGAAGGCGTGCCGAAGATCATCCCGGCCTGGGTGACCTGGACGCCGCCCTCGCTCTCGGCGAGCTTGGCGATGCCGAAGTCGAGGATCTTCAGGATCTCCTCGCCGCCGGCGTCGAGCTGGAGCATGATGTTGTCGGGCTTGAGGTCGCGGTGCACCACGCCGGCCTTGTGGGCCTCCTCGAGGGCGGAGAGCATCTGGATTCCCAGGCGGCAGACGCGCCGCCAGTTCATGGGGCCCTCGAGCAGGGCCTGGGACAACGAGTCGCCCTCGATGAACTCCATGACCAGGTAGAACGTGGCGTCCGCGGCGCGGCCGAAGTCCAGGACCTGGATGATGTTCCGGTGGGCGAGCCGGGCGGCGCTCTCGGCCTCGCGGCGGAAGCGCTCGACGATCTCGGGGCGCAGGCCCATGGTCGGGTGCAGGATCTTGAGCGCCACTTCCTTGCGCATCATCACGTGGGTGGCGCGATACACCTGACCCATGCCGCCCTCGCCGAGCAGGGGGCCGACCTTGTACTTGCCCTCGAAGAGCATGCCCGAGAGCGGACCCTCGTTCAGTTGCGCGGCGGTGTGTCGACGCGCGAGCTGGTGGGTGGAGACCTCGGCGGAGTCCGGGTCCGCGGCTTCAGCCAGGGCGAACTCGCGGGTCGGCTGCTCCCGGGGCGCCGGTGACGGGGTGGGGGACAGAAAGGGAGTGGGATCCAGGGACGGCGGGACGGGGACGCTTTTGACGTCGTCGCGGGGCACCGCGACCGGCGGCGGGGTCACAGGCAGGCCCAGGTGGGTGTGGGCCTCGGCGTCCACGGGTCCGGGGTCCGGGCCGGGCAGGGCCAGCCGGGGCAGGCGCGGCACCGGCGTCTGGATCTCGACGGGCGTGGCATCCCCCGACACCTCCGGGAACGGCCCGGAGATGGGACGGCCAGGTCCCGGGCCGTTCGGGCCAACGCCGTCGGGACCGCCGGAGGCGGCCTGAAGGTCGGCGACCGGGAGGTCGGCGTCGGTCTTGGGAGGCAGGTCGTTCATTCCACGCGCTCCGTTAGGTCCAGGGACGATCCACGGGGATGTTCTCGGGCCCGTAGACGGCGGTCACCAGCTGGCGGGGCTGGAAATACTAGATCGGAAGAGCACACGTCTGAACTCCAGTCACCGAATACGATC